>PFUQ01000157.1 GCA_002790175.1 Flavobacteriales bacterium CG_4_9_14_3_um_filter_32_8 | reverse complement strand
AAATTAAAGCACTTGGAATGAGAGGTCAACTTATAAAAGCTAGCATTTCAAATACTGAAGCCTACAATATGTTTACAGGAAAAGACTTAGGTTCTTCCATGTTAGGATATTATGGCGAAATAAGTTATGATGTGCTTAGCATCTTTAAAAAAGAAGCTAAAGAAAAAATAATTCTTTTTGGTCGATACGAATATTATGATACTCACGACAAAGTTGCAAAAGGGACTACAAAAAATGATTCGTATGCTCGAACAGACATTACCTTTGGAATAAGCTACAAAGTTAGTGCTGGTGCAGTGTTTAAAGCAGATTATCAATTGTTGGATAATAATGGGAAAAACAATACTTCTGCAAAACAAATTAATTTAGGAGTAGGAGTTTGGTTTTAATGATATATTTGAAGTATGAAGAAGTATTGGTTTCTAATTTTATGGAGTACACTGTTTTTTTCTTTCGAAAATTTTCAGTTTAATTTGTCGAAGGCAGCTATCAAAAAAATGGATAAAACTTTGGCAGATTTGTGGCAAGGTAAAACCATTACCAAAAAGCCCATCAATTTATCGATAGAAAATAAAAAGAAATTATCATTTCCGCTCAAAAATGAAACCTTTTATCAACTTATAATTAATACTAAAACAAGTGCTTACCTAGTTTTATCGAAAGGAAAAGGTAAAATGAACTTTTTTGATTATATGATTGTTTATAACCTCGACCTTTCTATCTTAAAAGTAAAACTTTTAGTGTATCGAGAAGAGTATGGTGGTGAAATTGGAAGTGACCGTTGGTTGAAACAATTTACCGGAAAATCAAACCCCAATCAAATGAAATTTGGTAATGATATTCAAAATATTTCTGGAGCAACAATCTCTGCTCAATCTATTAATGAAGATATTATCAAAGTAACTAAACAACTGATTGAACTAAAAGAAAAAGGAATTATCTGATATGGAGTTAAGTGGTAAAATACATGCGTTGCCAAAGTTAGCTAAATTATTAATTGGGTTTTTTATGCTAACCCTTAGTTTTGGCTACTTTGTTGGATTACGATTTATTCAAGAAAACACGAATTATACTACGAATGGAATTGAAGAGCAATACATCGGAAATGAAGGAGATGAGCATGCAGCAGTAATGAAATTTAAAAAATCGGAAAAAGAAATCATAAGCATGGTTCATAATCATGTAATTAGCATGTCTTTTATTTTCCTACTATTAGGAGTTATACTATTAATAACCTCTCTACCAGCTTGGCTAAAAAAAATATTAATCATAGAACCTTTTCTTTCCATTATCCTAACGTTTGGTGGTATTTGGTTACTATGGAGTGGAATAATTTGGTTTAAATATATTGTAATCATCTCTGGAATTCTGCTAACCCTTTCTTTTTTTACATCGGTACTCTTAATTTTCCAACAATTACTAAAGAAAAGTTCATAAAAAAACCTCCAACAACAGCTAGAGGTTTTAAAATTTCAACAATTAAAAGCTATAATTAAATCACTTTAACATTTACTGCATTTAATCCTTTTCTACCTTCTTGTAATTCGAATTCTACATGGTCGCCTTCTTTAATTTGACCAACAATACCGCTTACGTGTACAAAGTACTCTTCTTTTGAATCTTCATCGATAACAAATCCAAATCCCTTTGCTCCGTTGAAGAATTTTACTGTTCCTTTTTTCATTGTATTAAATTTTATTAAAACTCAAATATAGTGTAATTTCATTAATTGAATAATTTTTGATAAAAATATTTTTTATATCTCACTTATTCAACTAATTTTTAATGATGATGACCACCAGCACCATGAACATGACCATGATTCATTTCTTCTTCCGTAGCTTCTCTAATTTCTAATATACTTCCTGTAAAATGTAAATCTTGATCTGCCAAAGGATGATTTACATCTGCTGTAATGGTATTGTTATCATTAATAGCAACAATTTTTGCAGGGTGTACATGTCCATTTTGGTCTTGTAAAGGCAACACATTACCAACAACCACCTCTTCAACTAATTTACCATCTTTCATAAAAATGTCTTGAGGCAATTCAATAACGGCTTCTTCAGTTCTTTTTCCATAAGCGTTTTCGGCTTTAATACCAAAAGAAAACATTTCTCCAACCGATAAATTAACAACATTGGCTTCAAATTCAGGAATCATTTGTCCTAAACCAGATAAAAATACTAAAGGCTCTTTACCTTCGGTAGATTCAATCATTTCTCCTTTAGCAGTATTTTTAAACAAGTTGTAATTTACTGCGATAACTTTACTTTTATTTCTAATCATAAATATATTTTTTTGCAAAGATATTAATAAAAATAATAGTTGACAAAATGGATTTATAGCTATTTTTACACTATGATTTTAATAGCAGATAGTGGTTCTACCAAAACGGATTGGCGATTGGTAAATATGGAGGGCATCCTTCATCTGACGGACGAAACCATCGGTTTTAATCCTTATTTTATTTCATCAGCAATTATATTAAATGAACTTTCCACTTCTAAATTAGCTAAAATAAAAGAACAAGTTAAACAAGTTTTTTTTTACGGAGCAGGTTGTTCTACCACCCAAAATTGTCAACTAATAGAAACACCTTTACGCACTTTTTTTAATCACGCAGAAGTAGCAGTTGAACATGATTTATTAGCCGCTTGTAGGGCTACTTGTGGAACAACAAAAGGCATTGTCGCCATTTTAGGAACAGGTTCAAATTCGTGTTTATACAGCGGATCTGTTATTTTAGAAAATGTGCAATCATTAGGCTATTTGTTGGGAGATTATGGCAGTGGAGCAGACATAGGAAAAACATTTATTACGGCTCTTTTAAGCAACGAATTACCTAAAGAAATTGAAGCCGAATTTAAAAAACAATACCAGTTAAGCACTTCCGACATTTTAAATGCGGTGTATAAAGAGGCTTTACCCAATCGGTTTTTAGCGGCATTTAGTTTGTTTGTTTATCAGCATAAAAACAATCCTGTTTTACAAAACATGGTTAAAGAACGATTTGATTTATTTTTTAAAAAAAATATTTGCAAGTATTCCGATTACCAACACCAAACAATACATTTTGTGGGTTCCATTGCATTTATGTACCAAGATGTATTGGCAAAAACGGCTGCAAACTACCAAATTAAAATGGGCAGAGTAATTCAGCATCCTATCCAAGATTTAGTGAATTACCACCTTTTAAATTCGTAAAAACACCTCTTTTTTGTTAGTTAATCATGAATAAAAATACATGCTAATATTAAGCTAGCTAAATTGGATTTTGACTAAAAAATAATAGAGGTCAGTGGATAATTACATATTTATTATCTTTGAAATCAACAAAAATAGGGATTATATGAAAATATTTAATGGACAAAACCTCTTAGAGTTTGCTGAACGCTTCAAAACCGATGAAAACTGCTTAGAATATCTTGCTCACTACAAGTGGGAAGAAGGGTTTAAATGTACAAAATGCGGACATACAGCTTGTCAGACAAGGAAAAACCATTCAAGAACTTGTAATAAATGTTGCCACACGGAGTCAGCAATGGCAAACACCTTATTTCACAAGGTTAAGTTTGGTATTCGCAAAGCATTCTTTATATGTTTTGAAATGGCGATCACCACAAAGAGTCTTTCAGCTAGCTACGTTGCAGAACGTTTTGGTGTAACAGAAAAGACTGCACGTCTTTTCATGCACAAAGTACGTGAAGCCATGAGTTCAAGTGGGAATCATCCTATGGATGGAAATGTTCATGTTGATGAATTTGTTGTAGGTGGTAAAGAAGAGGGCAAAGTTGGTCGCAGTTATAACAGTAAGAAAAAGAAAGTGGTATGTAGTCTTGAACTTGGAAGGGTCATCGACCTTTAATGAAGCAATACAACATTTCTCAAATAGAAAGTAATGGGGGCTTAAATTTTAAAGCCTTGCACACTATGATACATCAAGTGAAATCATGAATTAGAACAACTTATTCGTGGGTTAGTGAATTTAATATCAACCGGTATCTTAACGAATTCTGTTATCGTATTAACCGTTCTCAAATGAAGGAGAATATTTTTAACAACCTAATTGGTAGAATGGTAAGTGCGGATAAAAAATATCAATCCGAATTAATATGTACCTAACTACTGACCTCTATAAAACTAATTATTTCTTCATCATTTTATGTTCTTTAATTCTAGCAGATTTACCAGTTCTTTCTCTCAAGTAGAAAATTCTAGATCTTCGAACATCACCGTGTTTATTCACTTCAATTTTTTCTACAAATGGAGAAGCTAAAGGGAAAATTCTTTCAACACCAACACCTCCAGACATTTTTCTAATGGTAAAAGTTTCATTAGCACCAGAATTTCTTCTTTGCAAAACAATTCCTTGAAAATGCTGAGTTCTTTCTTTATTACCTTCTTTAATTTTATAATACACTGTAATGGTATCTCCAGCCCTAAATGAAGGTAGTTCATTTATTGGTGATAAATCATTTTCAACAAATTTAATTGCGTTCATAACTCAAATTTTTTCCTAATTATTAAGGGTTGCAAATTTAGTTATTAAAATTTAGTTTTCAAATAAATGATAAAATATTATTCAATTTTATTTTTTTCTTCTTCTAATAGCTGTATTTTATAAGTTTCATAATAACTTCCTTTAGCCTTTAATAAGCTTTCATGCGTTCCTTTTTCTATTATTTCTCCTTTTTCAATTACTAAAATAATATTTGCATTTTTAACCGAAGAAACGCGGTGACTAACAATAATAGAAGTACGGTCTTTCATGATGAGCTTTAGATTGTTCAAAATTATATCTTCGGTTTCGGTATCAACAGCCGATAGGCAATCATCGAAAATTAATAATTTAGGATTTTTGATGATGGCTCGGGCAATAGAAATTCGTTGTTTTTGTCCACCAGATAAAGTGATACCTCGTTCACCAATTTTCGTTTGAAATCCTTTAGGGAACTCAATTATTGAGCTGTAGATAGCAGCATCTTTAGCGGCTTTTTCAATAATCGATTTATCGGGAAGTTCGTTTTTATACCCAAAAGCGATGTTGTTTTCGATGGTGTCGGAAAAGAGGAAAACATCTTGTGGTAGTAAACCGGTGTTCTCTCTTAATTTATTAAGGTTGATGGTTTTAAGATTTTTGTCATCAATTAAGATATGACCACCATTGGTGTCGTAATTTCTTAATAATAGATTAATGATGGATGATTTTCCAGCTCCTGTTCTTCCAACTATTGCAAGGGTTTCTCCTTTTTTTACTTCAAACGAAATATTTTTTAAGGCTTTAATTCCTGATTCGGGGTAAGTAAAAGAAACATTATCAAATGTAATTTTTCCATCTATTTCTAATTGATCATTTGTAGGATTAATAATACTTGAATGAACTGATAAAAACTCGTTGATTCTTTTTTGAGATGCTGCAGCCCTTTGTATAATTGAAGTTACCCATCCTATTGCTGTAACAGGCCAAGTTAACATATTAATGTAAATTACAAATTCTAAAATATTTCCTTTGGTTAGTTTTTTCGCTTCAGGAATAAGAGGATTAGTAACATTGGCAATGTATTCGTTTCCTCCAATATAAATCGTAAAAATGGTACTCATTCCAATTAATAACATCATAATTGGAAAAAAGAGAGCATGGGTCTTCACTAAATCCATCGAATATTGACGATAATCTTCATTTTCTTTTTCCAATTTAGCGAAAAAGAATTTTTCTTTTACATAAGATTTTATGATTCTAATTCCAGAATAAGTTTCCTGAGATAAGGTAGTAATATCAGATAGTTTTTTCTGAACTTTTTCGCTTTGCCGATTGATTAAATTACTTACATAATAAATGATTACAGACAAAATAGGTAATGGAATTAATGAGTAAATGGAAAGTCGAACATTAATAGAAAACATTACAGGAACCACCAACGCAAATAATACAATTAAATTTATGGTGTACATAATGCCAGGGCCAATATACATTCTTACTTTACCCACATCATCACTAATGCGATTCATAATATCACCTGTATTATTTTCTTTATAAAAAGTGCTATCAAGCTGTTGATACTTATTAAAAATTTCATTTTTTAAATCGTATTCAATTAAGCGAGACATGATAATGATGGTTTGTCTCATAAAAAAAGTGAAAACACCTTTTAAGATAGCTAAAATAAGTACAATTATTCCGAATAACAGGATTGTCTTTGTAAAAGATTGCCCTCCGAACAAAGCAGATAAATAAGAGTTGTTGGGAAATGTTGTCCCATTTAATTGAGCATCGGCTAAATCAAAAGCTTGCCTAATAATTTGAGCAGGATATAAACCAAATACATTTGAGATGGCTACAAACAATAACCCCAATAACAAACGATATTTGTATTTGAATAAATATTTATTGAGGTGTTGTAAGGATTTCATGAATAGGTTTTTGTTTTATGGCTTTTCAATTCTTTAATTTTTAAATTAGCTCATTTATTCAATAACTTATTTTCTTATTAAATAGCGATAACAATTCAGTAAAAATAATAACTTTGCTCACTTCAAAGCAGAAAACAAAAAGTTAGCTGTCAAAAGTAACTATCTTTAAGGATTAAAAATTAAAAAACTAACATCATGACAGATATTTTAGAAGTTAAAGAAATAACAACAGACAAAAATAGTGTGTTGTCGCAAATGGTAAGCATGGATCACGAACAAGTACTTTTTTGTCAAGATCGAGCTACTGGATTAAAAGCAATTATAGCTGTACATAATACTGTTCTTGGGCCTGCATTAGGTGGAACAAGAATGTGGGAATATGCGAATGAAGCTGCAGCCCTAACAGATGTGTTAAGATTATCTAGAGGAATGACTTATAAAAATGCCATTTCTGATTTAAAATTAGGTGGAGGAAAAGCCGTAATTATTGGAAATTCTCATACCGATAAAAATGAAGCATTGTTTAGAAGATTTGGTCAATTTGTTAATTCGTTAGCTGGAAAATACATTACAGCCGAAGATGTTGGAGTTTCTACACAAGATATGTCGTGGATAAATAAAGAAACTAATTATGTGGTAGGGTTACCTGGAAAAAGTGGAGATCCTTCTCCTGTTACTGCTTATGGCGTTTATATGGGAATAAAAGCATGTGTAAAAGCACAATTTGGTAATGACTCTTTAGCAGGAAAGAAATTTGCTGTTCAAGGAGCTGGTCACGTAGGACAACATGTCATAAAACACTTAACTGAAGAAGGTGCAAAGGTGTTTGTAACTGATATTTATGCACCGACCTTAAAAGAAGTTGCCAATAAATATGGAGCAACTATTGTTGGTTTAGATGAGATTTATGATTTGGATGTAGATGTATTTACGCCATGTGCTTTGGGAGCAATCATTAACGATGAAACTTTAAGCAGATTAAAATGTTCAATTATTGCTGGAGCTGCTAACAACCAATTAAAAGATGAAAAAATTCATGGAAAAGCAGTGATGGATAAAGATATTATTTATGCACCAGATTTTATGATTAATGCCGGTGGTGTTATTAACTGCTTTGCCGAAGTGGACGGAAGAAGTGCCGAATGGGCGATGGAAAAAGCTGCTCAAATTTATCATACCACAACAGAAATAATTAATGGTTCAAGGACGAACAATATTCCTACTTATGCCATCGCCAACAAAATGGCAGAAGACAGGATTAAACAAGCAAAATAATATTAGTTATAGGGAGTAGGGAAGTATGTTAAGTAGAAGATATTTAAGAATTAAAGTGTTTCAGGCATTGTATGCTTATTATCAATCGGATGATAAGAATAAGAAAAAGGTAGAAAGTGAAATGTTCTTAAGTATTGAAAGAATGTACGATTTATACTTGATGCTATTAACTTTAGGTCCTGAATTATTTCATCAATCGAAGTTGAAGATGGATGGAGCTAGAAACAAAATGCTTCCTACCAAAGAAGACCTCGACCCCAATACGAAATTTATAGATAACAAGGTGTTTGATTTACTAGAAAACAACAGTAATTTAAAGACTTTAATTAAAGAGAAAAAGCTAACTTGGAGTAACGACCAAGAATTGATGATTAAGCTGAATGCTTTTTTAAAAGGACATGAAATATATAAAAATTATGTAGCTAGTGAAACCTCTTCTTTTGAAGAAGATAAAAAATTTGTTGTTGATTTTTATAAAAAAGTAATTCCTGAATTTGATTTACTCTTATCGGTACTTCAGGATAAAAGTATTTTTTGGGGCTTGGAAGAAATCGATTTTATTTTAAGCATGATTTTGAAAACTGTTAAAAGTTTCTCCCCAAAATCAAACGCTTTTGATCAATTACTTCCACTCTATAGAGATGAAGAGGAAGACATCCAATTTGTAAAAGATTTACTTCATGAAACAATTACTAACGATACCGAAAACTCTAAATTAATAGCCGACAAAACTAAAAATTGGGATGTTGATCGTATTGCCATGGTAGATATTATTTTAATGAAAATGGCATTGTCGGAATTGTTATACTTTAATTCTATTCCTATAAAAGTTACGCTAAACGAATACATTGAGCTTTCTAAATGGTACAGCTCTCCAAAAAGTAAAATATTTGTAAATGGTATATTAGACAAATTGGTTCTTGAATTAAAAAGCAACGGTCAACTTAAAAAAATAGGTAGAGGACTGTTAGAGAGTTAAAAGGAATAAGTAGAGAGAAGTAAGGGGTAAGTAGAAAGCAGTAAGAAATAAGTAACCTCCCTCATTAGCTAATTATCCATCATTAATTACTTTCCACCCATTAAAATAGAAGTATTGATTTTATATTTTTTATGTGAGCGAATTCCAATATATTTTAATTCTGGGTGCAACAGTGCTTTTCGTTGAATTAAACTTTCTTTATCATCATCTATTAGTAAATCAATAACAATCGAAAGTGCATCTGGATAGCCGTATTGATTACATT
>PFUQ01000091.1 GCA_002790175.1 Flavobacteriales bacterium CG_4_9_14_3_um_filter_32_8 | reverse complement strand
GTTTTCGGTGTATTAATGCCATGGTCATTATCCTGCTAATGGCTTCGTCAAATTTTTGTTCAGCTTCTGGTGGTAAATTATTTTTTTGTAAACGTAATAGACTCGTGATAATTTGCAAGTTGTTTTTTACCCGATGATGTACTTCTTTCATTAAAACAATGTTCTCGTTATTTTTTGCTGTGATTAATTGATTTTGTGCTTCAAGTTCTGAATTTACAATTTTCAGCTCTTTTTCGGAATATTGTTGAAACAAGAAATATTGATGTATCAAATAACCTAAGATGAAAAAAGCGAACAATACTTCGAGAAATTCACCAAATAATTCAAGGTTGTTTCTAGGTTGTAAAATGGAAATGTGTTTGTTTAAAGAAAAATAAAAGAAATAGAAGATTAAAAATGCATTGATAAAAGTAAAAATAATACCGAATTTTCTTCCTAAACCAATAAATGCAAGAAATATACAAATCAAAATCCACAAAAAGTCATTGTAATGGGTAAGCTCAAAAACGGTATTCATGGCATAATTAGAAATTGCCGAACCACTAATTGCATAAACCCAAAACATGGGTTTGTATTTTTTTGTGAAATAGAGAAAAGCTAAACAGAATACACCTACCAATATCACTAAAAAAGAGGGAATGGCAGCATTAATACTGGTAAAACTATATAGAATAGTTACGATTATAAAAATTGGAATAAATACTAAAGATACTCGCCAAGCAAGTAAATATTTGGCTTTGTCGTAATAATTATTAAAAAATGAGGTATCTGGAGAAAATAGGTTCATGTTAGCTAAAATATGGTTTTAATTCATCATTAAAATACTGTAAGGCATTTTTTATTGGCAAAGGAATTCCTCCACCATGAGCACACAATGAACCTTGTTGTAAGGTGTTTAACAAATCATTAAAAAGTTCACAGTCTATTTTATAATTTTCATTGATAGCTTTTGAGGTAAGTTCATGCCCACGTTGGGTGCCTAATCGACAAGGAAAACATTTACCACAACTTTCGTAAGATGCAAATTCAAACAAGTGTTCGATGTATCTCATCATCGAAAAATTAGTTGGAATACAAACAATTGAAGCATGTCCTAATAAAAATCCATTTTGTGCAAATGATTCAAAATCAATGCTTAAGTTCTTTATTTTTTCAACAGGGACAATTCCTCCCAACGGACCTCCAATTTGCATGGCTTTAACAGGAGTTTTAAAACCGCCGCCTAAATCGTTGACTACTTTTAAAAGTGGAGTTCCCATTTCCACCTCATAAATGCCTGGATGATTGAAAAAACTATCCAAACAAACCAATTTTGTTCCTTTCGATTTTCCTGTTCCTAGTTTTGCATACGTTTCGCCACCATTTTTTAGGATGGAATAAACCGCAGCCAAAGTTTCTACATTGTTTACCACGGTTGGTTTGTTAAACAAGCCTTGTTGTGTAGGAAAAGGAGGGCGAGTGCGAACCTCAGGGCGTTGTCCTTCAATAGAATTGATTAAAGCGGTTTCTTCGCCACAAATGTATGCTCCTTGGGCTTTTATGATTTTAAAATCGAAGTTAAAGCCAGAGTTATCAATGTCTTTTCCTAGCAAATGATGATTTCGTAATTCGTCAATGGCTTTTTGAACAACTTCAACTGCTTCAGGATATTCTGCTCTGATGTACAAAACTCCCCATTCTGCACCCGTAATAAATCCGGCTATCATCATTCCAAATAAAACGGAGTGGGGGCGGTTTTCAAGCAAATATCGGTCAGAATAAGCACCTGGGTCTCCTTCATCGGCATTACAAATAATAAATTTGGTATCGTTTTTTTCGTTTTTACAAGCTTCCCACTTCAATGCCATTGGAAAACCAGCTCCACCACGACCACGAATGTTTGATTTTTTAATTTCATTTAATAAATCGGAAGCGTTACTTTTTAAGGCAGTTTTTAAAAGAGAATAATGCTTTTCAAAGCCATCGAAAGGAGCTGTGAGAATTGCTGTGGTAGATTTTACGTTGTAATTTGAAATTTGTAATTTGTAATTTGAAATTTGAAACTGGTCAATATCATTTCCAGAATAATTCTTTCCATTGTAGTTGAAAGCGGCATTTTCATAGCATCTTCCTATGCACGTCATGTGACCAATTTCGTTGGGTTTAAAATGTTTTTCGAGTTTATTTTTTACCTCGTCTTGTTTCCCAGCACACACACAAGCACTTCCGTTGCAGAGGTAAACTTTTTTCCCTTTATTTTCTTTTTTGGTAAAATCGTAAAAAGAAGTTGTTCCGAAGGTGTTTGCTTTGCCAATAATAAATTCGTTGGCTAATTTTTCTAATGTTTCTGCAGATGGTGTTCCATTTTCTTTGGCTGCTTCACCAATTTTTTCAAAAAGAGTATTGGTCAATCCTTTTCTACCTGCTAATTCGCTTAAGTTTTTCGACATGTCGATAAGTTTGCCATAAATTTAATAATTATTCCTTAAAGAAGATTTAGTATTTTCGTATAAATATAACAGTGTTTCATGGCTAAGAAAACAACAGAATCCAACTCAAAATATAACCACCTGGAAAAGATGGAATTAAGGGAACTTTTATCGAATATGAATAAAGAAGATAAAACAGTTCCCATTGCAGTTGAAAAGATAATTCCTAAAATTGAAAATTTGGTAAAAGAGATAGTTTCTAAAATGAAAAAAGGTGGGCGATTATTTTATATCGGTGCGGGAACAAGTGGGCGATTAGGAATTGTTGACGCATCAGAATGTCCGCCAACTTTTGGAGTGGAGCAAGGTTTGGTGATAGGTTTAATTGCTGGTGGCGATTCTGCGATAAGAAAAGCGGTAGAATTTGCCGAAGATGATAAAAATCAAGGTTGGAAAGACTTACAAGAGTATAAAATAAACAAAAAAGATGTGGTAATTGGCATTGCTGCATCTGGGTCAACTCCTTATGTGATTGGTGCGTTGGAAAAATGCAACGAACAAGGAATTTCTACGAGTTGTATTACCTGCAACAAAGGTAGTGAATTGACAGAAGTTTCTAAATTTCCGATTGAAGTAGTGGTGGGACCAGAATTTGTTACTGGAAGCACTCGAATGAAATCTGGCACAGCACAAAAATTGGTGTTAAACATGATTTCTACAGCAGTGATGATAAAATTGGGTAAAGTTAAAGGCAATAAAATGGTGGACATGCAATTGAGTAACAATAAGTTGGTAGATAGAGGAACAAAAATGATTGTGGAAGCACTACATGTGGATTATGAAACAGCCAATAAGTTACTACTAAAATATGGAAGTGTAAGAAAAGTGCTGAATTCAGAAAAGAACTAATCTAATGCTTTTAAGACTGATATTTGATAGCCTAACACAAAAATCATACAACTACTCATAGGAGTAGTTTCTTTACTTTCAGGAATAGTATATTCAATATACATTTTTCGAGATTTTTCTGGTTCAAAAACATAAATAAATTGATCCTCTTTAGGTACCAATTCATACAATAATTTTCTTTTACTATTGGTTATGCTTTTATTATAAATTTTTACCTCAATATTTTTTGATAAACCACCAGTATGAAATAAAAATCGATATTTCTCACCTATAAAAACAGGAATTTCAATTTCTTTGACTTGTTTTTTTTCTTTATAAGTAAATCGAGTAGATTTAGATGAATCGTATCTATAATCTGGTCTTAATTCTCTTTTTAATTCTGCTTTTAAAGCTGTTGCATCACATTCTTCTTCTAATTGAAAGGCAGTAATAACGATAAAAGATGTAACTAATAAAAATGCAATATAAAATTTTACTTTCATTATTCAGTAGTTAAGTGATAGCCAATTACAGAAACCATACAACCCGATAAATTTTGTTGGGTAGTTCTAGGAATAATATAGTTTAGGTATATTTTTTTAGATACTTCTGGTTCAAAAATATAAATATTTTTTCCTTCTTCTTTAGTTAAAGAGTAAAGTTGTTTTCTGTCTTTTGCTCCTTTTTTTTTGTCAAAAAACTTGACTTCAATATCTTTAGGTAAACCAGCAATATTAAAGATAAACCGATACTTTTCATCTTTAAACAAAGGGGCTTCAATTTCCATTACTTGTTCAGCATTGGTGTATAAAAACCGAGTAGCTTTATATGAATCGTAAAGATAATCTGGTTTTAAACTTCTAAGGCATTCGTTTTTTATAGTTCGGATATCACATTCGTTGTTGTTATTTTGAATAGCAGAAGTAGAGAAAAACAGTACAAATGCTAAAACAGAATAGAGGATTGTTTTTTTCATCGCAAATTAGATTATTAAGTTTAGCAATAGGAATTATTTACTTTTATCTCCTATGATTTTGTTTCTCAAATTAGTAATATCAGTAGTTAATGCATTTATTTCTTCTTTATTCATTACATAATTTTCAGAACTTTCTTCATCAAAACGAGAAAAATGCTTTTGAATATTTTCTAAATCAGTTATTAATTCAGTAAACTCATTTTCTTCATCCGATTGTTTAACCGATTTTATTAAACTGTTTAATATTACAGCTTGTTCAGATAATCTAGAGATTAATTTATCATTTTGTTTAGATTCGTTGACTTTAGAACCTAAGTACATGGTTTCTACCCAAGCACCTGCAAAAATAATAGAACCTGTGTAACCCATTCCATTTTCATCTAAATAATCATCTAACTGCATTTGCAAATCAGCCATGATGTAGGTTAAAGAATCTTCATTTCCAATATTCGCTTCCAATCTAGTACTTATTCCCATAGAACTTAAAATATCTGTCATCCAAAGTTTTTCTGACAATAACCGTAAGGTATTCAAATAATTAATAGATTCTTGAGTTTGGTTATTCATAATGCAATAAGCCATATCTGCTGAATAAACACCAAAGTTTAACTTTTGATCATTTTTAGAATTAAAAGTTTCCACTTTAGTTTTTGGACTAGTGATATCTCCAATGTAGGTTAAACCAGCACTTTTAAATAGTTCAGCTATTTGAAGTGGAGAAGGTAATATATAATCTACTTGATTAGTGCTATCTGTAGCAGTAATTACTTCTGTTACCTCTTCAATTTTTTCATCTTGATTACCTCCACAAGCAGTTAAGAAACTGGTGATAATGATAAATGCAGCTAATTTAATGGTTATTTTTTGCATGATTATAAATATTATTTTTTTTTGTAAATTAATAGAATTAAAATGATTAATCCAACTTTATGTTTGAATAATTCCAACATTATACGATTTTTCAATTGGTGCGTGATTGGCTGCTTCAATTCCCATAGAAACCCATTTTCTGGTATCTAACGGATTGATAATGGCATCCGTCCACAATCTCGCAGCAGCATAATAGGGAGAGATTTGTGCATCATACCTATCTTTTATTTTATTGTACAATTCATCTTCTTTTTCTTTGGTAATATCTTCTTTTCCTTGTGCTTTTAAGGAGGCTACTTCTATTTGAAGCAATGTTTTTGCTGCTGCAGCACCACTCATTACTGCTAATTGAGCAGAAGGCCAAGCAACAATTAATCGAGGATCGTAAGCTTTTCCACACATGGCGTAATTTCCTGCACCATAAGAATTTCCAATAATTACCGTAAATTTTGGGACAACAGAATTGGCTTGAGCACTAACCATTTTTGCACCGTCTTTAATGATACCTCCGTGTTCTGAACGAGAACCAATCATAAATCCACTTACATCTTGCAAAAATAACAAAGGAATTTTCTTTTGGTTGCAATTCATAATAAAACGAGCAGCTTTATCGGCCGAATCTGAATAAATAACTCCACCAAATTGCATTTCTCCCTTTTTGTTTTTAACCACTTTTCGTTGGTTGGCTACTATTCCAACCGCCCAACCATCCATTCGTGCATATCCACAAACGATAGATTTACCGTAATCTTCTTTGTATTCGTCAAACTCCGAATTATCTACCAACCGATTAATAATGTCCCTCATTTCATAATGTTGGTCTCTGGTTTCTGGTAATAACCCAAAAATTTCTTCGGCATTTAATTTTGGCGGTGAAGACTTAATTCTGTTAAATCCAGCTTTGTTGTAATCACCAATTTTATCCATGATTCTTTTTATCCGATCTAAGCAATCATGGTCATCTTTGCATTTGTAATCAGTAACACCAGAAATTTCACAATGCGTTGTTGCTCCACCTAAAGTTTCGTTGTCTATATCTTCGCCAACGGCAGCTTTTACCAAATAAGAACCTGCTAAAAAGATAGAACCCGTTTTATCTACAATCATGGCTTCATCGCTCATTATAGGTAGATAGGCTCCACCTGCTACACAGCTTCCCATAATGGCAGCAATTTGTGTAATTCCTAGTGAGGACATGATGGCATTATTTCTAAAAACTCGACCAAAATGCTCTTTATCAGGAAAAATTTCATCTTGCATAGGAAGAAAAACTCCAGCACTATCTACTAAATAGATGATAGGAAGTTTATTTTCTAGTGCAATTTCTTGAAATCGTAAATTTTTCTTTCCAGTTATAGGAAACCAAGCACCAGCTTTTACAGTTGCATCATTCGCAACGACCAAACATTGTCTTCCACTCACATAACCTATCATTCCAACAACACCTCCGGAAGGACAACCTCCATGTTCTGCATACATTCCTTCTCCAGCAAAAGCACCAATTTCAATTCGATTACAACCTTTGTCTAGTAAGTAATCTATTCGTTCTCTTGCCGTTAATTTTCCTAAACTGTGGTGCTTCTCAATTCTCTTTTTTCCTCCACCTAAATAAATAGCATCTAGTTTTCTATTTAAATCAGTAACTTTTAATTTATTAACATCTTCATTTTTATTAAAGATGATATCAACTTTTTTCTCCATAAGTTATTTTTTCGAATTTCAAAGATAAATAAAAGATGTATAATCTGCACGATGTAAATTCTCCTATTGTTAAATAAAATGTCGGAAGACAGAAGACCAAGGACGGAAGACCGAAGTTAGGAGTACACCTTCTAACAACAAAAAAATAATTCGACAATTTATCCAGTTTTCAGTACAATAACAACTAGTTTTATGAAATTGGTTGATTTTTGCATCTTTATTTTAAATATACTTGCATTTTATGACCAAACAAATTCTGATATTCTTTCTACTTTTTTTTATAATCTTTTCAATAAAGGCTCAGGATAATATTGTTGTTATTGGAAAAATAACGGATGCAACAACGGGTATTGGAATAGAAAATGTTCATGTAAAAATATTGCAAAAAAATATCATCACGAAATCTGATGAAAAAGGAAATTATCACGTTAGTTTCCATAAAACAAAACTAGTTACTTTAGTTTTTTCTCATACAAGTTATGAAGTAGATTATGAACCAATCAATACCTTACAAGATACTTTGTTTTTGGATGTTCAATTGAAAAGTAAAATAGTTGAACTTCCTGAATTTAATGCTGACGATAAAGATACTCCAGTACCAGTATTTAGAAGTGCTAAAATTAGCATTGAAGATTATGAGTTTTACCAAAATCAGTTTTTGTTTTTAGTTTATGGAAAACGATTGGATAAAGACAGTGAAATTTACTTAGTAGATGAAGATGAAAATATTATCTCCAAACATTTTATTCCTGGCGAACCAGTTGAACTTTATACTGATTATTTAGGACATGTAAATTTAATATGTAAAACTGCCATTTATAGAGTAGAAGTTCAAAAAGAAAGAATTGCTATTTACGAATTGCCTATGGATGATTTTAATCAACTCATCAAACCAATAGTGGATACATTGAAAGGCAACATTATTTTTTCAGATTTTTTAAAACAGTTTCCAAGATTCAAATATTATGCTTTTAATCCCACAGATACCTCAGTTTCCATTATTAAAGAAGTTGTTCATAAAGACATGGATTGGCAATATGGATTTGAATATTATAACTTGAATAATGCAGATAAACAATTTGCCAAACGGATGGCAAAACGCATAAAAGGATATGATAAGTTTGATGTAGCTGCTGCTATGACCGGATTTACAAATAGTTTTTTATACGAACCTGTTTATGCTCCATTGTTTGTGATTAACGATACCATTTCTATTTTTGATCATTATGAAAATAAAATATGGAAGTTTATAAAAGATACCATAGAAGTCGATAGCATATCTATTTCTTACCATCAACCAGCTAAAAAAAGTGAATGGAAAAATCAATTGATAATGGATGAGGTGAATGGTAAAATTTATGGTGTATTTTTAAGAAATGGGTATTACTATTTAAAAGAAATAAACATTAACACAGGTGAAATTGTAGCTGAAAAAAAATTATTTTATCAATATGTTTCCAAGATAAAAATTAAAGATGGTTTTGTTTATTATACCTATAAACCATCTCAAACACTACAAAAGAAATTTTTATACAAAGAAAGAATAAATTAAATTTACTAAACTTTCTGAGGAGTGAAAAAATCTAGTAAGGAATTTATCAGCAGTCTTGATTTTTTGTTTCTTTTTGATTAAGCAAAAAGAAAAAGTTAAATGCTTCGCCGTTCCTATTTACCGATGAATAAATTTAACTTTATAGTAGAGGCAGTTGCTCCGAAAGTTCAATTAAATTTACATTTCCTAAATACTTAATACCGATTGGAAAAACAATATAGTCCAATATCAGCTTCGCCTCATTGGACTATTTGTTTAATACCATCGGCATTTACCACTGTAAGATTTGTTAAATATTGGTATATTTAATAAATCACATTGGTATAAGATTCCAACAATAGCAAAAAATAGATTCACTTAACCCTTGCAATGCTCCATAATTTTTTTAACTTTAGTATCTTCTATTCATAAAAATTCAAGTATTATGACAATCGCACAATCGCAGCAATAAAGGGGTTAAATCACTAATTTTGTTTTGTTCCTTAAGTTTTATTTCACAGTTTTCATTTTCACAAACGGCTAATACATTGCCACTAACTGGTAATGTAGGAGTTGGAACAACCTC
>PFUQ01000155.1 GCA_002790175.1 Flavobacteriales bacterium CG_4_9_14_3_um_filter_32_8 | reverse complement strand
CTAAAATCACTTTAAAAAAATAAGTTGGAACAGCAACTTTATTTGCCCCTATTGTAGTAAGTCCTTTTGTTAAAACTGGACCAGTTACAATAAATATTGAATTGTTTTCAATTGCCCAAGTTCTAACCTGTTCTTCTAATTTTTTCCATATTCCGCGATTAAAACTAGGGTTTTGTGGGCTAATGTTACTATAATAAAAGCTTTCAGCCATTACAGTTGCCGACCATCCCATGTCTGAAGCTGGAGCCAAATGTCCTCTGTCGTATCCAGAGCCTGAGTAGTCGTTGTCGTTTGCCGTACCTGTTATCACTTTTGAGTCTTGAATAAATTTATTCGTTCTTTCAACAGTTTTATTGGTTTCCTCTTTGGTTAATTCATAAGCTACCCAGCTCGCTTGTTCAAACTCTTCATGGTACAAAAATGAATAACCAGTATGGCGAATAACGAACTCATTGTTGTTTATCTTTGGTATTTCTAACATAGGGAACTTGGTCGTTTCCTCCTGTTGAGCAAAAGAAGTCGATAGGGCAACTATACTTATCAATATGGTTAAAACTTGTTTTTGCAAGTGGCTTTTTAATAGTATTTACTATAGTTTTTTAAAAATTAAGTTTTGGATTATTAATAAATATCGATTTTTTAGAGCTTATTTAACATTCTAAGTGTTGGAAATTTTAGTTATTTAAAAGTTGTTAAAATTGATAATTATTTAGAAAAATCAAAAAAAAAGCATCAACTATTCTTAAAAAAATCTCAATTTCATCCATTATTTTATTCATGAACAATACTCAATTAATCGTCATATTAGGCTGTACTGCTACTGGTAAAACAAGGTTAGCAGCAAACTTGGCGAGTAAAATTAATGGCGAAATAATTAGTGCCGATTCCCGTCAGGTTTATAAAGGAATGGATGTGGGAACTGGAAAAGATTTATCGGAATTTACTGTTGGAGACCAACAAATTCCTTACCATCTCATTGATATTGTTGATGCAGGAACCGAATACAACGTGTTTCAATATCAAAAAGATTTTATTAACACTTATGAGAATATCGTAAAAAGAAAAAAACAAGCTATTTTATGTGGAGGAACAGGAATGTATTTGGAGGCTGTTATCAAAGGTTATCGATTAATTCAAATTCCTGAAAATCAAATCTTAAGAAATGAATTAGCAAGCAAAACAACCGATGAATTGGTTCACTTATTAATTTCTTATAAAATTCCACATAACTCTACCGACACCATTCATCGAAAAAGAACCATCAGAGCCATTGAAATTGCCAAATATGAACATGAAAAAACAGCGATGATGCAAGGTTTTCCAATAATGAACCATCAAATTTTTGGGGTACATTTTGAGCGAGAACTGTTGAAAGAAAGAATTACTGAACGCCTAAAAACTAGATTGAAAAACGAAGGAATGATTGAAGAAGTAGAAGGGTTGCTAAAAACTGGAATAACACCCGAAAAACTCAACTATTATGGGTTAGAATACAAATTGATTACTCAATTTGTATTAGGGGAAATAAACAGAAACGAACTTTTTACGAAGCTAAACATAGCCATTCATCAGTTCTCTAAACGTCAAACCACCTGGTTTAGAAGGATGGAAAAAAAAGGTTTGGAAATTAATTGGATAGATGGCAACTTATCGTTAAACGAAAAAGTAAATTTGATAACTAATCGACTCTATGAGTAATTTCGTTTCATATAATTCTTCAGCAGGCTCTGGTAAAACTTATACCTTAGTAAAAGAGTACTTAAAAATTGCACTGGAAACCAGAAATCCTAATCTCTACAAACACATTTTAGCAGTTACATTTACCAACAAAGCAGCTGCCGAAATGAAAGCACGAATAATAGATTCGTTAAAGGCGTTGAGTAGTGGAAAAGAATTATCAGGAACTCCAAAATTTTTGTTGGCAGATTTGTTAAAGCCAGTCAAAGAAGGTGGTTTAGAATGTTCGGCATTAGAAATAGGGGAGCGAAGCAAAAATGTATTAAAATCAATCCTTCACAATTACAACGATTTTGGGGTAAGTACTATCGATAAGTTTACGCATAAAATTATCAGAACTTTTGCTCACGATTTACAGTTGCCACTCAACTTTAACATTGAGTTGGACGAGAGAGAGTTGCTTGGTGCATCTATCGATTTGCTAATTGCAGAGGTTGGTAAAAATGAAAAACTGACCAAATTGTTATTAGAATACACCAGTAAAAAAGCAGATGATGAAGAAAGTTGGCACATCGAAAACGACTTGTTTAACTTTTCTAGAAACCTCTTAAAAGAAGATGGAGAGCTCTATTTAGAAAAAATTAGAAAACTATCCATCGAAGATTTCGATACCATTAAAACTCAACTTTTTCAACTTACCAAAGATTTTGAGCACAAAGTAATGGAGCATGGAAAAAAGGCAATTGAATTTATTGACGCTCAAGGTATCAATTCAAAGAGTTTTTCTGGTGGCTATTTTTACAAGTATTGGCTAGGGGTAAAAGACTTTACCAATTTAACACCTAATAATACTATTGTGAATATTGTTAATGGAGAAAAAGAGTGGTATGCTAAAACCGTTGATACCAACCAAAAACAATTAATAGACCAACACCAAAAAGAGTTAATACAACTGTTTAATAGCACTAGAGCTTACATCCATCAATTTGAAAGTGATTACAAAGTGAATAAGCTGATTATTAAAAACTTATACAGTTTAGCGGTACTCAATGAGATAGAAAAAACAGTACAGGAATTTAAGAAAGACAACAATGTACTTAACATTTCAGATTTTAATAAACAGATTGCCAAAATTGTTGCTTCAGAACCTATTCCTTTTATTTATGAGCGTTTGGGAGAAAAATACCAACACTATTTAATTGATGAATTTCAAGATACTTCCATTATTCAATGGCATAACATTATTCCACTCATCGATAACTCTTTAGGAAATGGACAATTTAACATGGTAGTTGGAGATGCCAAACAAGCCATTTATCGTTTTCGGGGAGGAGAAGTGGATCAAATTATTAATTTACCCAACATTTACAAACACAATAATAATCCACTTTTATTGGAACGAGAACTTGCTCTTACTCGAAATTATTCCAATGAAAATTTAAGTAAGAATTACCGTTCAAAAGCAGAAATTGTACAATTTAACAATGATTTTTTTCAATCGGTTGCTTCCAATTTATCGGAACAATACCAACAACTTTATAACAATTTAAAACAAGAATTTGATCCTAAAAATAGTGGTGGATGCGTGCAACTTAACTTTATTGAAGAATCAGATAATCAGCTTTTTAAAGATACTGTTCTAAACAATATCATTAACACTATAAAAGATAATTGTGAAGCAGGTTATTCATTAACCGACATTGCTATTTTAACAAGAAGTAATAAAGATGCTTCTGAAATTGCCAGTTTTTTATTAGCCAATGATGTGAATGTGATTTCTTCCGAAAGTTTATTGTTGAATAATTCTAAAGAAGTTACTTTTTTGCTCAACCTATTTCGATACCTCACTTCTCCCAATGATATAAATTATCAGGTACTTTTGTTTAATTATTTAACGAGTCCTGATGAATTATTTGAAGTGTTTACTCATTCAGAGGGGAACAAATTAATTGCTTATTTAAAAACCAAAAACATTCAATTTGATTTTAGAAAAATGGCGAACTATTCCTTGTACGAATTAGCCGAACACTTGGTGGTGCTATTGGAATTGGATAAAAAAGTGGATGTTTACATTCAGTTTTTCTTGGATAAAATACACGAATATGCTTCTCGTTACGATAATTCAATCGTCAACTTTATCGAATGGTGGGAAACCAGATCCGAAAAATTCTCTATTGTAATTCCAGAAGGTGTTGATGCTGTTCGAGTTATGAGCATTCATAAATCTAAAGGATTGGAGTTTCCAGTAGTTATTTATCCTTTTGCTACTTCACCTATTCAAATTGGAGAAGATTTCTTTTGGACAGACGAGACTAAAATTGAAGGTTTAGCTACGGCAATTTTACCCATGGTAAAAGATTTGGAAAATACGCGTTTCGCAGCCGTTTATCAAGAGGAAATGAACAAATCTACCCTCGATCTCATTAATGTGATGTACGTTGCTTTAACACGACCAAAAGACCGATTATATATTATTTCTAAAGTTGATTTTAGCAAAGGGGTACGGAAATTATCTAACAATGGTTCTGTTGCCGATTACCTCTATAATTTTTGCGAATTAAATCCTGCCAATAAAACAGATGACCATATTTTTCAGTTTGGTTGGTTTACACCTAAAGAAAAACAAATTACAGAACAATCCAATAATGATAAGGTATTTGAAGCTATAAGCTACAACAATTGGAGGGAGAAATTACAAATTAGTTACCAAGCTCCTTTGGCATGGGATATTGAAAACCCAGAAACCAGTGGAGCACACGGAACTTTAATCCATACAATTTTAGCTAAAATTAATACTAAAAATGATTTAGATAAAGTTGTCGCCTCCTTTCTTCAAAAGGGATTAATTGCTGATGAAGACTTGCCAAAAATTAGAATTGAGCTTGAAAATGTTTTTAAAATTGATGGAGTGGATGAGTTGTTTTCCAATTTTGAAGAATTAAAAAATGAGCGAACTATTTTATTACCTACTGGCGATTCTTACCAACCAGATAGAGTTATGGTAAAGAATAAAACGACTTATCTTGTTGATTATAAAACTGGAAAACAGAACCCAAAACACGTAGAACAAATTACAAATTATAAATCTTTATTAACTCAAATGGGTTACCTTAATGTTAACGCTTATTTATTGTATGTAAAAGAGAATTTGTTGGTAAGTGTGTAACAAATATTGTCATAACCCATAGTGAATTTGATGAGAAATTTGTTAATTCGATCCGTTAGCTGACGGAGATTGAAATGAGTGGGTTAGCTTTCTCCTCTTGAGAGGAGAAAATTTTGTTCGATGTTGCAAAAGCAACAAGATTACAAAATTAGGGGTGTGTTTTTTAAATTGATAAATGGTGAAATTGTTAAAAACAATACCACTATTTCTTACTCGGCACAGCCGAGCGAGTGGTTGGTTCATTTTTCAAATAATCATGTATTTTATGTTAAAACTCGTCTTCATCGAATTTTAATTCGGCATCTTTTTCCCAAATTTCCATTTCACAAGGGCTACAATTAAATTTTAATTTGTATTCGTTTTCACCATTTTTTAAAATAAGGGGTTCAACCAACTTTTCACCCATCGTTTCTTTTTGAAATTTAGGGCATTTTCCTAACTCATATTTGACACAATATTTGGTGGTCATCACTCTCGATTTGCCAGGGTTCCATTGCAATTCAAATGCTTTTTCAATTTCCTTTACACCATGCCTGTGGTAAAATGCTCTAGCCAATTTATTCGAAACATTGTAGGTGAAATCGAGTTGAGCTACTGGGTAAGGATGAGTTGTTTTGGTAAGTTGAGTTTCTTTTCGATGATAACTTTTTATTCGAATATCAATGAGTTGCTCCAAAACTACCCTTCTCAATTCATTAATTTTAGCAATAGGTAAGAACCAATTTTCCGAAAAATCAACAGTTAGTTCATCAACAATAAAAGGAGTATTTCCTGTTTTTGAAAGTTGTTTTTTAATATTGGGGATTATTGAATCTTTGTTTTTACTTAATTCCTTATTAGTCTTTATCGATGAGCTGCTTTTATACTCGTCTTCATCTATTGCTGTTAGCAAAAATCCATCCGTTGTTTCAGTAAATAGAAGCTGTACACCAATTTTACGAATAGCACTATCCTCTCTTTCTACCAATTTATTAAAGGTAGCATCGGCATTTCTATAAATCATCGTCCCTTTTTCGAGTGGTTTTAACACATTAGGAATTACAATGTTATTAACGACTGTATTGATTTGAACACCATCAGCCTCTCCGTTGTTATTGATAAAATAAAGCCCATCGCCATTGTTCAGTTTGTCGGAATTTTCGATGACATAACCGTTAGGTTTTATTTCAATTAATTTACCGATAACTTGTCCTTGAGATTTAGGACTTTCCCACGAACCAATTTTTTCTTTACGTTGGTTGATAAAATAATCGGAATAACCACGGTTAAAACTTCTATCCATTTCTGCTTCAAAGTTGTAAAAGGTTCTACCAGAAGAGGCTTTTTGAAAGTTATCGTTATTTTCTAAAAAAGCATCTAATTTTTTTCTCAAAAAAGAAACATTATTTTTTACGTAAACTAAGTCTTTTAAACGACCTTCAATTTTAAAAGAAGTTATTCCTACTTCAATAAGATTAGGAAGTTGGTCGCTGAGGTCTAAATCCTTTATGGACAACAAATGACTGTTGGCAATTAAAGTAGTTCCTGTCCCATCAATCAGGTTGTAGGGTAACCTACAATTTTGTGCACACGAACCTCTGTTGGCACTTCGCTCGCCACCAGCAATGCTCATATAACAATTGCCACTAAAAGAAACACATAACGCACCAGAAACAAAAAATTCTAAATCAATCGTTGTGGCTTTGCTAATTTCTTTAATCTGATCTAAGTTTAATTCGCGAGCTAAGATGACACGCTTCATTCCTGCTTCGGCAAGAAATTTTATATGTTTAGGGTCTCTATTATTAGCTTGTGTGCTAGCGTGAATTACAATTGGCGGTAAGTCCATTTCTAGTATTGCCATGTCTTGAACAATAATAGCATCAATGCCAATATTGTATAATTGGTATATTAATTTTCTGCAATCCTCTAATTCGTTGTCGTACAAAATGGTGTTGATGGCAACAAAAACTTGTGCCTTAAACAAGTGAGCATATTTTACCAACGCTTTAATATCTTCAACAGAGTTTGTGGCATTAGAGCGTGCTCCAAATTGTGGAGCTCCAACATATACAGCATCTGCACCAGCGTTGATAGCAGCTATTCCTTGAAATAAATTTTTGGCAGGGGCAAGAATTTCAACTTTCTTTTTCATAGCGAGTGTAAAGGTAATACCAAATAGGGGGTAAAAAAGCTATTTTTTTTAGGAAGTTATATGGAGTGAGAAAAAACTCTAATTGCAAGGAGATTCAGAAGTCCATGTGTTGAGGAACACTTCTTTAAGGGTAATGTCGCCCATCTTTTTTTCGAAAGTTTCTACTTTTCCAGGCACCAAATAGAAAAAGCCTTGCATATTTTGATAATATCTTAACGTAATGAGTTTGCAACTTATAGAAGCACCTCTTACGGTATAAACTTTAATGGTAGCCATTCTTTTTCCTAAGGAAATTACTTCGTAAGAATCAAAAAACAATCGTTTTTCGGTTAATTTTTTTTCTTCAATCATTGCCAATTCATCTTCATGCACAAAGCCAATGCTATGTTTTCCTTCCTTTAAATAATCCATAAACATGCTGATGAGTTTGGTTGCTTCATAAGTTTTTGGAACAAATACTTCGTTGCTTATAAACTTATGTTTGGATGGGATTATCGTGTCTTGAGGCTGTGTAATTGTTGTCGCATTCAAGTTGATAGCAACCGAACTCAACACTAAAAAAATAGATAAAATGTTGTACTTCATATCCTCAATTAATCAACTATTAAGCCAGTAAATAGACCTTCCCTTAAAATGGCAAATCATCATCTTCTGCTGGAGCTGAATCTATCTCGGGAACTGGTGCTTCGTTTCTTGGTGCAGAAGAACCTTGTCCTATTCCACTAATTTTCCATGCATCAATGTTGTGGTACCATTTTCCATTAAACTCTCGTGATGAAACATTAAAAGCAACCTCTACTTCTTGACCATTGCCAAAATCTCTGAGCATGTTAATCTTATCTTCACCAAATAAACTGAAACAAACTTGTGGGTTAAACTGAGCACCTGTGTCCACTACAAAACTTTGTTTTTTCCACTCTTTACCAGCTTGACTTTTACCACTTTCTAACTCTAAAATGCTAACGATTTTTCCTTTTATTACTAAACTCATAATTCTATTTTTTGTTGGGAAACAAATTTAATTATTTACTACTGTTAACAACGATTTTAAGTATTAAAACTTATAAACAATTCTAAAGAAAAATGGGGAAATGAAAAAAATGGGACAGGGGGAAAGGGATGCAATTTTCGATTTGGGATTCTGAATTCTGAATTCGAAACATTTTTAATCATCTAATTTCTAATCTTAAACAGTTATTCCGAAAGCAAATTTTGCAACCAAAAAGAATACACCAGTTACGACAATAATTCCTAAAATATTAAACAAAATACCAGCTCTTACCATTTGTTTGATGTTTACATGACCACTTCCAAAAATGATGGCTTGGGTTGGTGATGCAATAGGCATCATAAAAGCACAACTTGCCGAAAGAGTTGCTGGAATCATCAATACCCTTGGATCTATACCCAAAACTATGCTGGCTTTTGCAAGAATTGGAAGTACTAAGGTTGTGGTGGCGGTATTGGAAGTTATTTCTGTTAATAAAGTGAGTATGGTACAACTAATCAGAACAATTAATAAAGGTGAATCAATTGCTAAATTTGTAAATAGATTTCCGATTATCTGAGATAAACCACTACTATCAAAACCTCCAGCAATGGCAAATCCACCACCAAATAACAGCATAACTCCCCAAGGTAATTCTTGTACTTTATTCCACTTTAACAACATTTCTTGAGGACGGTCTTTCGATGGTATTAAAAATAGAAGTAATGATGTTGCTACTGCAATTGCAGCATCACTTACGGCTTCAAAACCAAAAGTGCTTCTCCATCCATGTATGGTAAAGCTATCGCTTAATGTAATATCAGAACCTGTAATCCATAGAATTACTGCCATTAAAAAAATAACACCAGAGGCAATTTCATCTCTTCTAATTTTTCCTAGGTTTTGTAACAGGTTTTTGATAACTCCATGACTTTCAAAAAAATCAATTTTAGGCATTCTAAAAATTACTTTAGTCATTAATAACCAACCTGTAAAAATAAAAGTGATAGCAAGTGGTAAACCCATTAACATCCATTGTGTAA
>PFUQ01000222.1 GCA_002790175.1 Flavobacteriales bacterium CG_4_9_14_3_um_filter_32_8 | reverse complement strand
CAATTAAACCACTAGCGTGCACAAAGTATTCATTGTTTGATCCTTCTTCCACAACGAATCCAAATCCTTTTGAACCATTGAAAAATTTTACTGTTCCTTTTTTCATTGTAATAAATTATATTTTTAAGCGGCAAATTTAGTAATATTTTGATGTACTCATCTATTTAGGACTTTAATTTTCGTTGTTATTGCTAGTATATTTGTTATAGAGGTTAATATAACTGAATAACTTCTTTCCAAATTATTGTTAAAAAAATACAATTATGAAGAACCAAATCAAATATTAAAATGGTTGAACCAATTAAAACTTGCCAAATTTAAGACCTAAGCCAAAATAAATACCTGATAAATCTTGATTGGAAACATTTACTAATTGAGTGCCCATTGCTAATCGGTAACCTACTTTAATGTTGGGAATAAAGAATTTTGCTACATTAAAATCGATATTAACGCCAGGCTCAATAATTACAAGACCTGATGATTCAATATTGTAAACATTGTTTTCCATTTCATCAAAAGTAACATCGCCAGCACCCATGTCTTCATTAATTTGAACACCACCAATCATAATATTAACAGGGATAGAGATATGAATTGGGCTTTCCATTTTAATACTATATTCCATAAAAAAACCAATAGAACCCATGTATAATTCAAGGTTAGCACTGTCGTTATAGTTCAAATTGTTTCCTTGAAATTCCCACAAACCTGCATAAACTTTTGCCACAGGACCAAATGCAAAATGGCGATTAATTACCATACCTCCTTTAATCCCAATCATTATACCCCAGTCTTTATTTAATTGAGTTGCTCCAGCAAAAGGTTCTCCATAACCGCCCAATGTAAAAGTTTTTGTACTATCTTTTCTTATTATTGTTCTCATTTCTTGAGCATAAGAACAAGTGGTTAGAACAAACAACAAAATAACTAAGCCAAAGTTTTTCATGATTTCTAATATTAATAATTTAAAAAAGTAGTTATTTAAAAATGCTTATCAATGATTTTAAAAAGATTAAATTAAACAAAATATTTCACAAAGCATTATTTTTAATTTCTTTTACTATTTCAGGATCTAATAAAGTACTTGTATCACCCAAATTTGAGGTATCTCCTTCTGCAATTTTTCTTAAAATTCGTCTCATAATTTTTCCCGAACGAGTTTTAGGCAAGCCACTAACCAGTTGTATTTTATCTGGCTTGGCAAAAGCACCAATGTGTTGCGTAATATGTTCTAATAATTCTTTTCTTAATTCCTGCTCGTTTACCTCTTTGGCACATATTACATATGCATAAATTCCTTGTCCTTTGATGTCATGTGGATAACCAACTACCGCAGATTCTATCACCAGATGATTTTCATCTAACGCATTTTCTACTTCTGCAGTTCCTATCCGATGTCCAGAAACATTAATTACATCATCCACTCTTCCTGTAATTCGATACATTCCATTTTCATCTCTTTTGCAACCATCCCCAGTAAAATATTTGCCTTTATAGGTCGAAAAATAGTTCTGTTTACACCTGTTATGGTCTCCATAAGTTGTTCTTAGCATAGATGGCCACGGAAATTTAATGCACAAGTTTCCTTCTACATTATTTTCAGTTATTTCGTTACCCGCTGCATCTACCAAACATGGTTGAATGCCTGGCAATGGAAGCGTTGCAAAAGTTGGTTTTGAAGGTGTTATGCCTGCTAAAGAAGAAATCATGATGCCTCCAGTTTCGGTTTGCCACCACGTATCAACTATTGGGCAGTTTGTTTTACCAATATTTTTATGATACCATTCCCAGGCTTCTATATTAATTGGTTCACCTACAGTTCCTAATACTTTTAGGGAACTTAGCTGATGTTTATTTACAAAATCGATATCACAAGCCATTAAAGCACGAATGGCTGTTGGTGCGGTATAAAAAATATTTACTTGGTGTTTATCCACAACTTCCCAAAAACGACCAGCATCTGGCCAAGTAGGAACTCCTTCAAACATAACTGTGGTTGCACCTGCCAATAATGGTCCGTAAATAATGTAAGAGTGTCCTGTTATCCAACCGATGTCGGCAGTACACCAAAAAATATCACCCGTATTGTATTGAAAAACATTTTGAAAAGTATAATTGGTATAAACCATATATCCACCAGTGGTATGAACAACTCCTTTTGGCTGCCCTGTTGAACCCGATGTATATAAAATAAATAGCTCATCTTCCGAATCCATTTCTTCTGCTACACATTCCGAATTAACTTTTTTTACTTCGTCGTGCCACCAAACATCTCTGTTATTGATCATCTCCACTTTAGCACCAGTTCTTTTTAGCACTATATTTTTAGAAATAGAAGGGCAATTTTTTAATGCTTCGTCCACTACATTTTTTATAGGTATTGTTTTGGCTCCACGAAAAGCCTCGTCAGAACATAAAATTAGTGTACATGCTGAATCATTGATTCTATCGGCTAATGCTTTTGCTGAAAAACCGGCAAATACAACCGAATGGATGGCTCCAATTCTGGCACAAGCCAAAACAGCAATTGCCAATTCTGGAACCATGGGCATATACAAGCAAATTCGGTCTCCTTTTTTTGCCCCATTATTTTTTAAAACATTGGCAAATTCACACACCTTTTGGTGTAATTGGTGGTAAGTTAATTTAATGGTATCATCGTTCGGATTATTGGGTTCCCAGACAATTGCAGTTTGATTGCCACGAGTTGCTAAATGCCTGTCTAAACAATTTTCGGTAATGTTTAATTTACCGTTCACAAACCATTTGATGTTGGGTTCATCAAAATTCCATTTTAAAACAGTATCCCATTTTTTTCTCCAAGAAAATGTATTGGCAATAGTTGACCAAAACTGTTCTGGGTTTTCAACGCTTTGTTGGTATTGTTTTTTGTAATCTTCGTAAGAATTTATTTTAAATGACATAGTATCTGTTTTTTTGTACTTTAAAAGTAAGCCATTTTATGGAAATAAAAAAGGCGAACCAAAAAGATTCGCCTTTATGTTAAAAATACGCATTCAACTATTTTGCCACAATAAATCTATTAGTTCCAATAATAGTGTTGTTATTATCTGTAATTGAATAAAAATAAATTCCATTATCAAAGTTGTCTAAAGAGACAGTAAATTTAGTTGAGTTGTTGTTGGTGGTTTGTAATGTTTTTCCTGTTACATCAAAAATTTGAACAGTTGTGTTATTGATATTCACATCAAAATGAAGCAGATTTTTAGCAGGATTTGGATAAACCAAAAGAGCATTACTTTTATTTTCGATGATTCCTGTTGCAATAGCAATATCATTGATGTCCCTCGGCAGGAGTTTTGCAACGCTAAAGGCAAAATCCATTATTCCAGTTACGTTATAAGAAGTAGAAACAGTAGGAGCATAAATAAACATTTTGTCATCTGCAACTAAAGCACCAGAGCCATCGTTAATGGTCCATTCTCTAAAAGCATTACTAGTGGTATCGGCAGAACAATTGGCGTTTAAAACTTTTACTAAACAACCTTCGTATTGTTCTTCATTTGCAGTTAAAGTAGTTACTGGTGTTGGTGTTGGCAATACTCCTCCAGCAACAGCATTATAAATAATAATATTTTTAATTTCGGTATAATTAAAATATTCATCAACAGTTCCGGTAATGGTAACACTATCACCTCTGTTAGGTATATTGGTGTAATCTAACACAAAAATACCATTCCAAGGTCCATTTCCATCTTGTAAATAATAGCCATTGTATTGAACACCAGTTACTACGCCACTTGTTTCTACAAGTTCGGTATTGTGTGGAGAATCGTAAGGAGGTGTTGTTGTGAATTGGATTTGATTAATGGTGTAAGGAGTTGAAACTGGGGGAGCTGAAGTAGTAATGGCTACGGAATCAACCAAAATACCGATAAAAAATGGAGAACCAGCTGTTGCTGGGTCTGTATTTACAACGGATAAAATAAATTCGGCACTAGTACATCCAGCGGGCATAGTAACGGTTTGTGAAACGAGCACTAAGTTTCCAGCTGAAGCAGCTGCAACATCTATATAAGAGTTATAAGTGCTATAAGCGAGATTTGTTAAATCATAGTATGCTGTTCTTAATTGACCTGTTGTTTGACAAGCTACCCACATTTCAATTAAATAAGTTTCACCTGGAGTAACGGCAACAGGTTGTGTAGTAAATCTTTTATGAGTTGTTGTGGCATTTATTAACGAAGCCATGCTGGTACCATAAGTAACACCGACAGTCTGTTCTACAACATTTGCTGGAGAAATAGAGGTTTTACTTCCCATCCAGTCGGTAGGAACTCCTGCTGCCCAAGAGCTTAAATTACTTTGAAAAACGGTTTGTGCAAAACTTAAAGTTCCAACACAAACAACAATTAAAAATGTAAAAAGTTTTTTCATGATATTAGTTTTTAGTTATTATTAGTTTTTATTATTTTATTACTTTAACATTATCTACTTCCCATGAATCCCAAGAAGAAGCTGTTCCTGTAAATTTGAATGCAATATAAACAGTTGGTTGTAAATAAGCAGTTAAACTAAAATTTCCTGAGTTTGTCCAAGCCCAACTCCCTGTAGAATACGCAAACGAATTGGTAATGTCAGTCCAAGTAGCGGTAGCAGGTAAATTAATGCCATCATAATTGGACGAAATCATTACTTTTAATGCGGTATTGGATGCAAAAGTTGCCGTTTTAAAGTTAAATAAAGGTGCAGAAGAATTGCTTAAATCAAAAGATGGAGAGATTAACCATGATTCACCTACCAATTTACTACTTCCATTGGTAATGTTTCCGTAATAATTTCCAGTAAAACTAGCTACAGTCCAAGTGTTGTTTGGAACAGGGTATTGTGTAGTCCATCCACCAGAGGTTAAACTATTATCATCAAAATTTTTGGTAATTTCTATAGGTGTAGCACCATTCATTGTGAGTTCGTTTGGATTTCGAATTAACAGTTGTAAACCAGCATTGTATTGACCACTAATTCCAATAAAACTTCCATTTCCTGCAGGTAAGGTGTCATTTGCAAAATTAGCATATCCACTTGTTCTAACTTCAATTTGAGCAGCACTCAAATCTTCTAAAAACCGACTTACATCCTCTTGATTAACACCATCAGCATAAGTTAATCCTAAATTACGTTCCACAAATTTAACATTATCAATTTGGATTAATTTGCCTTGATAACCTTCAATGTCAGCATTCAAATCTGCAATAGTAACAATCTCTGGAGTTCTAAATTTTTGTGTTGCAATTTTTAAGATGCTATTATCCGCATGAAGCGAATCGACTTGCAACATTTGATTGTATTTATAAATTTTTGCTCCTTTGATGTTTACTTGAATAGAATCGCCAATGTATAAACCGCTTGAGGAAGTAAATCGTAAATAAAGAGCCCCTGTTGCATCTTGTAGATAAGCTTCTTTGTATAAATTACCAGTTGTTTCATCAGCAGTTACTACTCCATATACGGAGATATCTTCTGTAATTTTTACAATTTCACCAGGTACATAAAGTGCTCTAACTTGTGCAATAGTAAGTACAGTTCCAATAGGAATAGTCCTTGGTTCAGGTTCTGGGTAATCTTTATTACACGAAGTGAATAAAATAGAACTAATAACTACTGAACTGATTATAAAATGTAATTTTTTCATATTCTTTAATATTAAATATCGTCAATGGTAAAATCATCCACTTCCCAAGTGCTACCATCCACATTAGATCCCACATATTTATAAGCAAATCGAACATTAGGTTGTAGGTAACTCAACAAACTAACATTACCTGATGCTGTCCAAGCAAAGTTCCCAGCCGACCAAGTAGCAGAAGAGGTTATATCAACCCATGTTGTGGTAGTAACGTCTCCTGTGTAACTGGTGGTTACCATTAATTTTAGTGAAGTTCCTGTGTATTTATAGGCAGATTGGAAAGTTAAAAAAGGATTAACGGTTGCGGATAAATCAAAAGATGGAGAAACCAACCATGTTTCGCAAGCGATATTGGTACCACTATAATTACTAATTTGCACATAATAAGTAGAATTAGAACCAACATTATTAATTCCCCAGTTAATACTTCCAACAACATTTTGTGTAGTCCAACCTCCAGAAGTAATATTTTGATCTTCAAAATTCTTCACATAAATAGGACATGCAATTTTTCTAGTTCCTGTAAGATTGATGTCACTTAATTTACGAATGGTTAGTTGAACATCGGTGTTGTATTGAGAAACTATGGCAACAAAAGAACCTTTTCCTGTTGCTAAAGAAGTTCCTGCAAAGTCAGCATAACCGCTTGAACGGACAATAATAGTGTTTCCTAAGGTATCTCTTAAGTATCTATTTTGACTCGTTTGTGCAATTGGGTCAGCATAAGTACTCCAAATGTCATTGCACATAAATTCTACATCGTTTAATTGTATTAATTGTCCTTGGTATGGAGAATAAATTCCAACCAATGCTAAATCGGCAATGGTAACTACTTTAGGAGTAATAGTGTTTCCTTCGCTTTGTTTAATGATGTTTTTTGCAATATCAACATTGTCTAACTGAATCATGTTTTTGTATCTTGAAATGATTGTTCCTTTTAAAGCAACTCGAACTTTGTCTCCTTCAAAAAAAGTTTTATCACTCGATGCCGTTAGTTTTAACAAAATACCATTGGTTTCATCTTGAAGGTATAAATTTTTGTACAAATTTCCACTTACTTCATCTGCTGTAATTATTCCATAAACTGATAAATCGCTTGTTATTGTTGAATCAAAAGCAGTATAAATGTTTCGCAAAGAATCGATAGTAATGATATTTCCTACTGGTAATTCACTAACTGGAGGAAAATCTAGGTCTTTTTTGCAACTTGTAAAAAAGATAGTTGTTGCTAATAGTGTGAAGAGTGTATTTTTTATTGTCATTTTCATAGTCTTGTTAAATTAGTTGTTAAAATGAAAAGCTAACCATTGCAAAATAAGTTCTACCTAGCATATATCCAATTTTAGGTGGAAATTTATCAATGTTGGTTTGGTCGTATCGTAATTGTTCAAAGCCACCTGTTTCAAAATCGGTATTATTCAATACATTGTTCACATTTACATTCAATCTTAAGTAATATTTATTTTTTATTCTCCAAGATTTTCCAGCAAAAACATTAACCGTATAATCGTTGTTTAATTTTGTTTGGTCAACAACTTCATCAACTTGTGGGTCTGAAGTTACATAATTGGCAAGAGCTTCTTCGGTTCTTCGGTCGGGATTTACATCTAAATAAATATCAGCAAAATAGTTAAAGTTGGCTCCTACAAACCAAAATTTTGGTGACCTGTATTCTAACCCAATAGATGCTGCTGTTTGTGGAATTCCTCCTATTTTATAATTTTTAAAATAAATTGTTTTGTTTTCTGCTAACAATTCGGTGGAATTGTCTTGAACAATGGTTGCTGTTGGTCTTGAATCGTACAAGAACTGACCTTTAGCAAAAGCCGCAGTGGCTTTTATAGTGGATGTAATACTAGCTTCCGCACCCAACTCAACACCCATAAATAATTGGTCAACACCAGTCATCATGTAGTTAACATAGGTGTTCAGCTCATCATGGTAAAAACTTCTACTCCATGTTTTATCTTTAATAGTGGTGTAAAACACAGTTGCTCGTGTTTTAATTTTTGGATAACGAACAATGTAACTAAAATCGCCAGACATCAATTTTTCACTTTGTAAGTTAGGAACAACTTCAGCTCGTGTTCGCGGAGAAACAAAAGCATTTTGAGAAAAAGGTGCTCGGGTTTGATAGGCTCCGTTAACACGCAATAAATGTCTTCCGCTTATTTTATAAACTGCACCAGCTTTTATTCCATAGTTCATAAAACTTTGTTTTTCAGAATCGCCTAACGAATTATCTTTAAATAAACCATTCTGCATATTTCCTGTTCTCCAAAAAGAAGTGCTAGACAATGAAATAGCAGCAAACCAATCAATTTTAGCAGTGGTGCCTTCTACTTGTCCAAAACCACTATAGGTATCAATGTTGATATCATAATCATAACCAAAACGTTCTCCTTCTCTCACCAAATGGTTAGGCGTATTAATATCGCTTTGAGCTGCTGAAGAATCAGCAAAATCTCTTTCGGCAAACTGGTCAACGTCCACCCAAAAGTCAGCTCCCAATAAATCGTTCATTAATTTATAATTGTTGCTTTTATATTTACTGATTGTTAATCCTCCTGTTAGCATCAAGTGGTCGTTTTTCTTATGACTAACCACAGTATTAAAACCATAATGTGAAATATCTCTTCGAGCTTCTTCTATAATAAATTTGGCTCTATTTCCAGTAACATTATTATCGGCAATTCCATCTACATTGGTTTGGGTATATAAATTTTTACTATTAGCAAAATACATTTGGTCAAAATCTAATTGAGTGGTAGCTGGGTCATTGGCTTGCCAAAGAGCGGTTAATTGTTCAAACATTGCTTCGCCACCTGGATAATCATAATAACTTGGTAAATTTCGGTAATAATCAGGACGAGGGTCGGCAGCCGAATACCAATTTAAACGGGTGTTTCCTTCTTTACCAAAAGCATAATACAAAGAAGAAGTAATTTTCGTTTTTTCATTCACATCAAAATAATGGTTGAGAATAATTTCTGGTTCGTGGTTGTTTCTTATCCGAGAATTACGTTTTTCACCATTTTGATATCCCCAATAAGAATTGTAATGATTATTCCCAGTTAAATCATACGTTTCTTGAGTAGAGATACTACTTTTTCCTTGAATAGTTGGAGCACCATAGGCAACCAATCCCAAACTGTGTTTGTTGTTTATTTTTTTCTCTAACGATAAAAAATAACTTCCACCATTGTAAAAAGTACCATCTACATAACCTTCGTCCGACCATCTTTTAGATACAGAAGCGGCAACAGCAAAACCATTACTCATCATTCCTGTAGCGTAGGTAGCCATTACTCGATGGGTGTATGAAATATTGCCCAAAGCATAAGAAATTCTTGTTCCTTTTCTGATGGAAGAAGCTCTCCCTTCTATGTTAGAAAAACCTCCAATGGCACTAAAATTATACGAAGAAGCACTAATACCAGCTTTAGATTCCTGATAACGAGTAATGTCATTTAATCCTCCCCAAAAAGCCCAAATAGCTCTACCATTTTCTGGATTATTGAGGGTAACTCCATTCATGGAAACATTAAAATTTTCGGAATCATAACCCCTTACCCGATAGCGAGCTGCACTAAAATTAAAACCAGCGATGTTAGAAAAAACATCTTTAGAGGATTGTAAAAGCCCAGAAACATCTTGCGTTTCAGCTTCATCATCCAAAACATCTAATGAAGTAGAAAAAGTTGGAGCAACCAAACTGTCGTTTTTTAATTTTACAGCAGAAGTATCTGTTTGGGCAACTAAAGAAGTGCTTGCTAAAACAAGTGTTGCCGATAATATTTTTACTAGTCTCATTTAATAATTTAAAAAAAGATATAAAAATAAAGCGGTTAGAAGTCAATGCTTCCTAGGGTGTTCACTTTTTTTTGGTAAAATAACCAAGGGTTATTAAAACATCGGTTCAAAATTAAACTTTATAATTAATAATAATCTCAAAACATTAAATTGTTAATAATTATTTAACAACTAATTAATGATTACATTTTGTTTCTTTTCATTTCATAGAATATAATTGGTTTACTTTGCCAAAAAATTTATCCTATGAAACTTTTAAAACGCCATTTTTTATTTTCTATAGCATTTTTATTTTTATTTAACACCTCTTTTTCTCAGAAAGATAAAAAAGAGGTGTTGGTGACTTGCATCGGGTTTTATAACCTCGAAAACTTGTTCGATACAATTTCAGACCCTGATACCACTAAAATTTTACAAGAAGAGTTTACACCAAAAGGCAAAAGTGGGTGGACTTCGGCAAGGTATCACGAAAAATTAAATCACATGTCGAAAGTAATTTCAGAATTAGGATTGGAAGCCACTCCCGATGGTGTTGCAATGCTAGGTGTTGCTGAGGTAGAGAACAGAACCGTTTTGGAAGATTTGCTAAAAACAGATGCACTAAAAAATAGAAATTACGAAATTGTACATTATGATTCGCCTGACAGAAGGGGTATTGATGTAGGTTTTATATACAATCCTGCTTATTTTAAAGTAACTTCAAGTAAAAGCATTTCTTTAAGAAGTATTGATACTACTTTTTATACTAGAGACCAACTCTTAGTCAATGGTTATTTGAATGGAGAGTTAATTCATATTATTGTTGCTCACTGGCCTTCGCGAAGTGGTGGAGAAAAAAAGAGCAAACCAAGAAGGGAAGCTGCTGCCAATTTGGGAAGAATTATCGTCGATTCCATTTTAGCCATTGAACCTAATGCTAAAATCTTTTATATGGGCGATTTAAATGACGACCCCACCGATTCGAGCGTAAAAAATCATTTAAAAACCGTAGCTCAAAAAGAAGAAACTCCAAAAGAGGTGCTTTTTAATCCTTTTGAAAGTTATTTTAAGAAAGGGATAGGAACTTTAGCCTACAATGATGCTTGGAATTTGTTCGACCAAATTATGGTTTCTTCAGCATTAACAGGTTTGGATTATTCGTCGTACCAATTTTATAAAGCAACTATTTTTAGCAAACCGTATTTAATTAATGATTCAGGTCAATATAAAGGCTATCCACATAGAACTTTTGCGGGTGGTGCTTATGTTGGTGGTTACAGCGATCATTTTCCAGTATATTTGTTATTAATTAAAGAAAAAAAGTAAGATTTAGATAGTCAGAAGTCAGAAGATCGAAGTCAATTAACAATTAACGAATAACTAAATATGCGAAAAACAACTAAAATTTTAAGATTAGTAGTAATGTTGACTTTGAATTTTGAACTTTTGACTTTTAACTGTTCAGCTCAAGACACGTTGACTATTGTGTCGTACAACATTTTAAATTATCCTTCTTCTAATCCTACAAAAGCAGATACATTAAAACCAATCATAAAATATCTTCAACCCGATATTTTTATGATTACTGAGTTGAACTCTTCGGCAGGAGCGACCACTATTTTAAATAATGCGTTAAATGTGGATGGTGTAACGTATTATCAAAAAGCAACTTATTATGATGGTCCAGATACCGATAACCTATTGTATTACAATGCCAATAAATTAACTTTATTTAGTCAGCACGAAATACCCACCACTCTCCGAAACATTAGCGAGTATGTGCTCTATTATAACGGTTCGGCATTAACAGCTGCTTCCGATACTGTTTTTATTTATTGTTACATGGCACACTTAAAAGCAAGTCAAGGCTACGAAGCACAACGAAATCAGGAAGTGGTGCTTTTAAAAAATTACATGGATACCAGAACCAACATCGAGAATGTGTTTTTAGGAGGAGATTTTAATTTATACACTAGCACCGAACCTGCATTTAACACCATTTTAAATGGTGGAAATGTGTTGTTGTTAGATCCAATTTCTTCGTCAGGAAATTGGAACAGTAACTCTTCATTTGCAGGTATTCATACCCAAAGTACCCGGTTAAATAGTTTGCCCGATGGTGGTTCTTATGGCGGAATGGACGACCGATTTGATTTTCTGTTTTTCACGAATGATTTGTTAACAGGAGCCAACAAATTAACGTATGTTGCCAACTCTTATAAAGCTGTTGGCAACGATGGCAACCACTACAACAAATCGATTAATGCAACGCCAACCAATGGTGCTGCTCCAGCCAATATAATTGATGCATTGTATTACATGTCGGACCATTTGCCAATTGTTTTAAAAGCCTATTTGCCTGCCAATGTGAGTGTGAACGAAAACAATACTATTTCAGAATGGAAAGGATATGTTAGCAATGGAAATTTTGTTTTTAAAGCAGCTAAAATAGAAAAGGAATTAAAAATTACTATTTATAATTTGTTGGGAGAAATCATACAAACTTCAGTAGTTTACCATCAAAAAGAATTTAATATTAACATGAACGATGTAAAGCAAGGAATATATTTTGTAAATGTAATTTCAGATTCAAAACAAGAGTGTTTTAAGGTGGTTAATTATTAATCGTATAAAAAGTTTCCATCAATTCTCATCCATTAATTACAACTATTTTATATTTTCACGCGTCTTTTGAACAACTATAAAAATTTAGCTTGAATATCTATTCTAAAAAACAACGATGGAAACTGCTGTTAGCAGGTGCTGCTGTATTAATTATCGCAGCTTCGTTGTGGTACACCAATAGTTTAGTTAAAAAAATTGCTGCCGATGAACGTGAAAAAGTTCAACTTTGGGCAGAAGCCATTCAAAATAAAGCTTCATTGGTAAGTTATACAGGGGAGCTATTCAAAAAAATTGCCGATGAGGAACGCAACAAAATTGAATTGTGGGCAGAAGCCAACAAACGGGCAGCGACATCTAACGACCACAACGATTTAACTTTTTATTTAGACATCCTTTCCCGCAATACTACCATTCCTGTAATTGTTATCGATAAAAACGACAACATCGTTAACAATAGAAATTTTGATATGCAGCCAGGCATCGATACTGCTCAGTTTTTACAAGAACAATTGGCTCTAATGAAAAGTAGCAACAACCAGCCAATTGATTTAATTTACCACATTCCAGGTTATACTTTTCAGCAAAAATTGTACTATAAAGACTCTAAAATTTTCTCCGAACTAAAAATTGTTTTAGATGATTTAATCGAATCGTTTATCTCCGAAATTGTTATCAATTCGGCATCAGTTCCTGTTATTTATACCGATAGTACGCAAACCAATATCATAGAATATGGAAATTTAGAAGGAGGAAAAACAGGAATTAGTCAGACTTTTTTAGAAGCTACCATTGCAGAAATGCGTCAGCAAAATGAACCGATTGCCATCTCAATTAACAACCAGACAACGAACTATATTTTTTACAAAGACTCTAAATTATTGCAACAATTAAAATATTACCCTTATTTTCAACTACTCATCATCTCTTTGTTCTTGTTAATCTCTTATTACCTGTTTAGTACTTCCCGAAAAGTAGAGCAAAATCAGGTTTGGGTTGGAATGGCGAAAGAAACCGCACATCAATTAGGAACTCCATTATCATCGTTAATGGCTTGGGTAGAATATTTGAAAACAAAAAATATTGATGAAAATACGATTAATGAATTATCAAAGGATATTGCTCGTTTGGAGGTGATTACAGAACGTTTTTCAAAAATAGGTTCCGTTCCAAAATTAGAACTAGAAAATTTAAATGAGGTCATCAATAGTACATTAGGTTATATCAAAGTAAGAATTTCTAAAAAAGTAAACATCACTTTTACAGCACAAAACAATTCAGAAATAGTAGCTAAATTAAATCCTTCCTTATTTAGTTGGGTATTAGAAAATTTAATAAAAAATGCTGTTGATGCTATGAAAGGAGAAGGAAGCATTCATATTTTTGTTACAGACCAAATGCAATTTGTGTATATTGACATTACCGATACTGGGTCAGGAATACCTAGAGCGAAACAGAAAACAATTTTTGAACCAGGTTACACTACCAAACAAAGAGGCTGGGGATTGGGGCTATCGTTGGTGAAACGAATTATTGAAAATTACCATTCTGGTAAAATATTTGTGAAACAATCGGACGTAAAAGGAACTACTTTTAGAATCGTGTTGAATAAATAATAAAGGAATAAGGGGTAAGTATTTTAGGAATAAGGAGTGGGTGGTTAGTGTATATTTTAACTTTATGAACTTTTGACTTTACCAACTCTTAACTTTACCAACTCTTAACTATTCATGTCCGGCATCTACATTCATATCCCTTTTTGTAAACAAAGTTGCAGTTATTGCGATTTTCATTTTTCTACTTCGTTAAAGAATAAAACGGAAATGATTGCTGCAATTATTAAAGAAATAGCCTCTCGAAAAAATCAAATCAACAGTGTTGTGAATACCATTTATTTTGGAGGAGGAACGCCATCCATATTAGCAATTGATGATTTGAAATTACTAATTGATGCAGTGTATAAAAATTACAATGTTGCCGAAAAAATTGAATTTACCATCGAATGTAATCCAGACGACTTAACCAAAAACAAGTTAATTGAATTTAAAAATGCTGGGGCAAATCGCTTAAGCATTGGAGTACAATCATTTAATAATGAAGAACTTCTTTTTTTTAATCGAGCACATTCTGCTAACCAAGCCGAAACAAGCATCAAGTTGAGCCAGGATGTTGGTTTTGATAACATTACCATCGATTTAATTTATGGTTCACCCTTATTGACGAATAAAAGCTGGTTAAAAAACTTAAATAAAGTAAAGGAATTTAACATTCCTCATCTTTCGGCATACAGTTTAACGGTAGAACCAAAAACAGCTTTAGGGTATCAAATCAAAACTGGTCAACTACCTACATTAAATGATGACAATACCATTAACCAATTTCAACTGTTAGTTAAGGAAATAAAAAAAATGGGGTTAACTCAATATGAGGTTTCAAATTTTGCCAAAGAAGGTTATTTTTCCCAACACAACAGTAATTATTGGAAAGGAGAAGAATATTTAGGTTTTGGACCATCTGCTCATTCTTACATTAAATTCCCTCTTGAGAGGGGACAAAGAGGTGCGTTAAAACGATGTTGGAATGTTGCCAACAACATCAAATACATCAATGCATTAACTGAAGGGAGTAGTTGCTTTGAAGAAGAAATAATTGACGAAATTACCGCATACAATGAATACATTTTAACGCGATTAAGAACCATTTGGGGAATTGATATTGATTACATTAAGACCAATTTTAACGAAAAAATAAATCGACATTTTAAACAAGAGTTAACTCTTTATTTAAATTCTTCTTATCTTCATCAACTAAATACTAAAGTAGTTTTAACTGACGAAGGAATTTTAATGACAGATAAAATTACTTCCGATTTATTTTATGTAAAATGAGAGCAGAAATTCAATACAACAACCATAACTACAAAATTGATATCTCAAAACCATTAGATATTTCAATTCCTCTAAAAGCAGATAAAAGCAATGTTACTGCTTATTACGTTGATGTTCCAAAGTTTGAACCAGTAATGGCAAATGGATTTGTTGGAGCTGTTCATTTAGGCGGTTCGGTAAATTTTAACAACATTTTTTTTAATCCTCACGGCAACGGAACGCATACCGAATGTGTTGGACATATTAGTAAAGAAAAATACACGATTAATCAATGTTTAAAAGAGTTTTTCTTTTTGGCAAATGTGGTAAGTGTAACGCCCATCCAAATAGGAAATGATGCTGTTATCACGTTAGAACAAATCCAAAAAGTATGGCAAAAAAATAGCCTGCCCCAGCCATTCGGTGGAGTAAAAGCTTTTGTAATAAGAACATTGCCCAATAAATTGAATAAGTTAACGAAACAATACACCAATCAAAATTCTGCATATATTGATTATAGAGCGGTACAATTTTTAATAGATAATGGGGTGGAGCATTTATTAATTGACTCCCCCTCCATCGATAAAGAAGAAGATGGGGGAGCACTTTTGGCTCATCGTACGTTTTGGGAGTATCCAAAAAACACGCAATCACAACGAACAGTTACGGAACTAATTTTTGTTCCAAACCATATTAAAGACGGCACTTACTTTTTAAATATTCAGATAGCAAGTTTTGAAAATGATGCATCTCCTAGCAAACCAATTTTGTATGCCATTTTATCTTGAAAATAACTTTAAAACATATTTTTCCAATTTTAATTTTGTTATTTTTGATATCTTAAAATGATATTCCAATAAAGTAAAAAATAGCACTATGAAATAGCCACGTGCCTAAGCACACAAAAAGTGAAGAAGATACATGGCGTCCGTCAACTGACGGATGACATATAAAAAACAACCGAGCAAAGCGAGCTCATGAGTACATTAATTAACAATAAAAAAGAACGAATAATAAATATCTGCATATGAAATTAGATGAAATCGACTTAAATATCTTAAAAAGATTACAAGAAAACGGAAAAATTACCAACCTACAATTATCAAAAGATATTGGATTATCTCCAGCGCCAACGCTAGAAAGGGTTAAAAAACTAGAAAATAGTGGTTTTATTTTAAGTTACCATGCGTTGGTAGATGAAGCAAAATTAGAATTAGGAATTTGTGCATATATGCAAATTTCATTAATCAGACAACGAGACAATGCTATTAATAATTTTATCGCTCAGATTAATAAAATTGATGAAGTTTTAGAATGTTATAATGTTACTGGGCAAGCAGATTATTTACTAAAAATAATGGTAAAAGACATTGCTGCTTTTGATGTGTTGGTGAAAGAAAAATTAACGCCTATCGAAGAAATTAGAAACATGCACTCGATGGTAGTTATCTCTAAAGACAAATATTCTAAAGTGCTACCCTATAATTATTAGGTTTCAAGTCGGAAGACGAAAGACAGAAAACCGAGGACCGAAGAAAAATCAAATAACAATAAAATCGTAAGTCAAAAATCGTAATTCGTAAATTCCTTATGAATATTGAAGAATATAGAAATTACTGTATCTCCAAAAAAGGAGTAACCGAAGGTTTTCCTTTTGATGAAACAACTCTGGTTTTTAAAGTAATGGGAAAAATGTTTGCATTAGCTGGAATAGCAGAGTTTAATTACATCAACTTAAAGTGCGAACCCACCAAAGCAATCGAACTTCGTGAAGAGTTGGAAGGAATTACTCCTGCTTACCACATGAGCAAAATACATTGGAACAGTGTTTCAACATTGGGTAACATTTCTAATCAACTAATTTATCAATTAATTGACGATTCGTACAATTTGGTAGTATCTTCGTTGACAAAGAAATTAAAAACAGATCTTCAGCAATTATAAAATGAAACGAATAATAGGATATTTTTTACAAGGATTATTGTATGTTGTTCCAGTTGCAGCTACCATTTATGTAGTAATAAAAGCAGTTGTAATGGTGGATAACATAGTGCCTGTTAAACTACCCGGTTTAGGTATTCTAATTATTTTGATTGCCGTAACGTTAGTTGGATTTTTAGGAGGAACATTAATTGTTAAAAGATTTTTTAGCTTGGAGCGACTCATCGAGAAAGCCCCTCTTCTAAAAATAATTTATACTTCTGTAAAAGATTTGCTTTCTGCCTTTGTGGGCAAGAAAAAAAGATTTACAGAACCTGTTTTGGTGAAAATGGAAGGTGGGATTGAACGCATAGGTTTTATTACTCAAAGAGATTTAACACATTTAGGAATATCGGAAAATAAGATAGGGGTTTATATTCCTTTTTCTTATGCTCTTACAGGTAATTTAATAATTGTTCCGAAAGAAAATGTAACTCCAATTCAAGGAAAATCAACCGACATCATGAAATTTATTATTTCTGGAGGAATTACAACAATTGATGAGGAGCATCAAGAGGAATTAAAGATTGGAGATTAGAGGTTTGTCCGAAGTTGGAAGGTTGAAGTGAGCACTGCAAACCGAGGATTTTAGCTTTAGGCATTTGCCATAATGGTCAACACCAATAACCCTCTATCGGTATTTTTATAATCCAGCTCAATAGAAATTGATTCGTTAGCATTTTTCCATCGGTAAAGGTTGTTATCATTAGTAGGAGCACCAAATTCTGAATGAGTGATTTCGGTTTTAAATCCTTCCAACACATTTTCGGCATCTTCTTTAATAGCAAAATAAGAATCAAAGCTAATTTCAAAACAACCTTTCTCATCGAACTGATACGAAATAGCATAACTGTCGTTGTCGCCAATAGGATATTCATAAGAAATAAAATCAAGTCCTTCTTTTGATATTTTCCCTTTTTCTTGTTTTCTAATTTCCGTAATGGATTTATTCAAATCTAAAATTCGACTAATAATGGTTTTTTTTTCACTGATTTGTTCATAATATGAACTTTCATTTCTACAAGAAACAACGAGCAACAACACAATAATAAAGGATAAATTAACAACGAAAGGCTTCATAGAAATCTAAATTTTATTGCTCAAATATACATCTTTTATAGCATAAATTTTAACCGACCAATAAATGATAATAGTTTTAGATTTTGATATACATTTGTTTAGATTTTGATATACATTTGGGCATTGATGTTATCAAAATACAAATACCACATTTGGCTACACCTTATTGTTCTCATCTTTGGATTAACTGGTGTTTTAGGGAAATTAATCTCTATAGAATCTTATTTATTGGTTTGGTATCGTTTGATAATTGCTCTTGCTGCTATTTTAATTTATTTTGCAATCACTAAGTTTTCATTAAAAATTACTAAAAAACAGTTAGCAAGCACATTATTAGTAGGAGTGATAATAGCTGCCCATTGGCTTACTTTTTTTGAGGCAATCAAACAATCGAATGTATCTGTTGCATTGGTTTGTTTTTCGAGTAGCACCTTATTTACTTCGTTAATAGAACCGTTTTATTTTAAACGAAAAGTGAAGGCTTACGAATTGATATTTGGCGTTATTATTATTATTGGATTATACTTCATCTTTAGTTTTGAGTTTAAGTATTTAATTGGAATGATATTAAGTGTAATATCTGCTGTTCTTGCTTCTTGGTTTACAGTGCTAAATGGTATGTTAGTAAAAGAAACCAACGCCAAATTAATTTCCTTTTACGAATTATTGGGTGCATTTATAGTTGTTTCTGTGTATGTGTTGTTGTTTACAGGGTTGGATTTTAGTCGATTGGCAGTACCAATTAAAGATTTGAAATGGCTGCTTATCTTAGGGATTCTTTGTACCGCTTTTGCTTTTATTGTAAGTGTGGAGATAATGAAAAAAATTTCACCTTATACAGTAACCATTTCAGTTAATTTGGAGCCTATTTATTCTATTATCTTAGCTTTATTGATTTGGCCAGAATCTGAGACGATGTCTTATGGCTTTTACATGGGAACGATCATTGTGATAGCAACACTTTTTTTAAATGCTCTTTTTAAAAAGATAGCAACTAAAGAGCCGAAAGTGCTTCCATGAAATCTATTTTTTTTCTACGAGAAACTTCAATTTGTGAGTGATCACTCATTACTGCAAAACCACCTTCTCCTTTTATGTATTTTACAACATGTTGAAGGTTTATTAAGTGTGAACGATGTATTCTCACAAAGGTCTCGTTGGTTAACATATCTTGATAGTCGCCAATAGGTTTAGAAATTAAGAGAGGTTTTGCATTTGTGGTGGTAAACAGATGGGTGTAACTTCCATCCGACTGAAACCGAATGATGTCCTTAATTTTTACAAAGGTTATTCCTTCTCCATCCGTAATGGCAATTTTTTGGTGTATAGTTTCTCCATTAATATTATGAAGTAATGTTTTAAACTTATTATTCATCAACTCTTGATTGTTTTTTTTAGAAGTAAATCGATGAATCGCTTCATTTAATTCTTTAGGGTCAATGGGTTTTAATAAATAATCCAACGCACTATATTTTATCGCTTTAATGGCATATTGGTCGTAAGCAGTTGTAAAAATAACATCAAAATTGAGGATAGCAATTTTTTCGAGTAACTCAAAACCAGTCCCTCCAGGCATTTCAATGTCTAAAAAAACCAACTGAGGTTCCAAATTAATAATTGCTTCTTGTGCCGCTGCAATCGAATCGACTATGGCAACAATAGTTATTTGAGGATGGTCTTTCAATAAGTCTGCTAAAGAGTCCCGACATCCTTTTTCGTCATCTACAATTATTGTTTTATACATCATTTAAGTGTTTAGTCTAGTGGGATAAATAATTCAATTTTTGTTCCTATTGCAATCTCATTTTCTTCCAAATCAATAATATTAATACTGAGTTTGCTATTTTTTAATGAGTTAAAAATTTCTAGTCGCTCTCTGGTAATGCTCATTCCTAGCGAAGTTTTGTTTTTTCGAAAACTTTCGGAAGATTCTCGATTCATCTCCATAGCCTTTTTTCTTCCGATGCCATCATCTTCTACTTCGCATTTCAGCAAGTTTTCATTCACCAGTTTAAACGAAATTTTTATTAATCCATTTCCTATTTTATGTGATATGCCGTGCCAAATAGCATTTTCAACATAGGGTTGAATAAGCATTGGTGGAATTTGTTCAAACTGAACATCAATTTCCTCTTCAATAATAAGTTGATAATCAAATTTATTATCGAGCCGAAGTTTTTCTAAATCCATGTAAAGTTCCAAAATTTCAATTTCATCTTTAATAGCAACTTTTTGTTTTTTGGTGTTTTCTAAAGTTGCTCGCATTAGTTTAGAAAATTTTGAAAGGTAAAACACGGCATCTTTACTATTATTTTTGGTAATAAAACTTTGAATAGAACTCAAGGTGTTAAAAATAAAATGGGGATTCATTTGTGAGCGAAGTGCATGTAATTCAGAAATTAGCACCTTTCTTTTTTCTTCTTCTAAAATGGTATCTCTTAATTGTTTTTTACGGCTTACTAAAAAGATAACCAACAAAATAATGGCAAGAATTAAGAAAATAAGAGAAAAAATAAACCAGAAAGAAGTGTACAGGGGAGGCGTAATGTTAAAGGTAATTACAGCAGGAATTTTGCTCCAAAATCCGCTATCATTCATGGCAAAAACTTTAAACGTATAATTGCCTGGGGCAAGTGATGTGTAATAAATATTGGTGTTGGTAGAGTAATTCCATTCGGTTTCTTTTCCTTCTAAAATATATTTGTATTGCAATCCCGATTTATTCATGGAAACACCACTAATATTAATTTCAAGGTTATTTTCTTGATGGTGAAGCTCATAATAATTGATAACAACAGTATCTTTTCCATTAATTTTTATGGTATTGACAAATACAACGGGTGGAATGGAATCATTTTTTAAGAGGTCTGTTCTGATAATTTTGGAATTTTCATTTAGTATTGGAAGTACAGAATGGATAGCTACACTTTTTATTTTTTCTATCTTATTATTAGTTGAAGAAAAAACAGTTGGTGAATCGTATTCTGGTTTTTTCACCTTACTCAATAGAAAAATACCACTTCCTGAAGTTCCAAACCACATATTCTTGTTAGCATCTTCTGTTATAGAAACTACGGTTTTATTCCCTAAATAGCGAATAGAACTACTAAAATTAAAATTGCCATCAGAAAAACAAATTGCACCTCCATTGTTAAGTGCAAACCAAACTTTATTTTCAGAATCTTGAAAAATTTGTTCAATATTTTTTTCTACAAATACTCGATTGATAATTTTTGTTTCATCAAAATGGATGGCTTCATATTGGCGAGAGAAAATGAAAGTGCCATCTTTTAATTTCAAAACATTGGTTTTGGAAAAATTGATGTTTTCAGCCAATGGAATCAAATAAGAACTACCATTTAAATTGATGGCTAGCTGTTTTTCAGTTGGATTGGCATTATTGCCCGAAATTAATTGTTGACCAAATTGAGTAACATAATAAGGATAATCTCCTTGCAATGTTATGGTTTTTATTTCCTCATTTTTTTGATCCACCTTTATTAATCCACCTCCAATAACGGTGCTAATCCAAAACGTGCTATCGTTGTAAATTACGCTATTGATAATTTTATTCGTTAATCGTTTATTCAACAACTGATTAAAGGGCAAGGCAACAAGTTGGTTGTTTTTAATCTGATAAAAATCACCATAAATAGACCAAGCACAGAGCTGATTATTTACTTTAATAAATTTGGCTAAATTTTCATTAGCAACTATTTTTTTAATTTTATTGTTGTTTTTTTGATAAATTCCTTCGTTGGTGATGAACCAAATTTTATGTTGGTATTCGATGATGTCGTTAAATTGGAGGTATGGATTATCTGCTGCTTTTAAGTTTTCGAAAGCAGGTTGTTGAGCCATAGCAATAAGCTGGAAGCTCAATAGAAAGAAAAAAATGATATTTCTAGACCTATTCAAGTTCAAATTTTAGGGTAAATTAGTTTTTTTGAACCAAAAAACCAACTCCCACTTTAAATACGGTAGGTTTTAATTGATAAGTGGTTTATTTTTTAGCACTATACATTTCTCTAATAATTACCTTTTGTAATTCTCGTTTTAATATTAAGTCGGTAATTACTTCGTGTGTATCAGCTTGTTCGCTTTCCTTTAATTTTCGGTTTAAAAATTCTTCATCAATGTCAATTCGGTACAACATGGCGAGTAATTTTGGATAATCGTCATTTAATAGTTCATCGATAAGTGGTAAAATTTGGTTATAAAGCTCAAGATATGGGGTTTCTTCCTGATTACTAAAAGTTATTTCAAAACTAAAGCAATTAAAATCTTTTTTAACTTGCTCTACCACTTTTTCTAATAAGTCGGTGCGGCTGTAATAAGGAGAAAGTTCGCTAAGTTTCGGGAGATTCATTTTTTTTATTTTATGCAAAGTTTGCCAAAGGCATTTATATGGTAACTCTTGTTCATGAGAGTACTCAAAAAACAGAAGTTATTAAATTGGCTGTGTATTGATTGGAAAATTTGAAGCAACCAAAGAGAGAAGCTAATTAAACAGTCATGATGTCTTTTTCTTTGGCATCAATTAATGCTTCAATTTTAGCAGTATAAGTATTCGTTATTTTTTGGATAGAATCTTCGGCATCTTTAGCCAAGTCTTCACTCAAACCAGCAGCTTTTAATTTTTTAATTTCATCATTTGCTTCTTTACGAGCATTTCGAATACCAACTTTTGCGTCTTCACCTTCGGCTTTAGCTTGTTTACTCAACTCTCTTCTTCTTTCTTCAGTTAGTGCAGGAATATTTATTAAAATGGTTTCACCATTATTTTGTGGATTTAAACCCAAATTAGCATGAACAATTCCTTTTTCAATTTCTTCTATCATTGATTTCTCCCAAGGTTGAACAGCAAGAGTTCTACCATCAAGAGCATTAATATTGGCAACCTGACCAATAGGGGTTAAAGCTCCGTAATAATCAACAACAACTCTACTTAGCATCATAGGATTGGCTTTTCCTGCTCTAACTTTTTGCAGTTGCAAGTCTAAATGTGCCATTGCACTATCCATAGCTTCTTTAGCCGAATCTAAAATAAAAGTTACTTCTTCGTTCATCGATTTAAATTTAAAAAATAAAAGTATGGAAAAAATTAAAATTCTACTAATGTTCCCACATTAGTTTCTTGATTAACAACTTTCAATAGATTACCAGAAGTATTCATGTCAAAAACAATAATAGGTAATTTATTCTCATTACATAATGTAAAAGCCGTCATATCCATAATGTTTAGCCCTTTATTATAAACTTCTTCAAAAGAGATGGTATGAAATTTTGTAGCGTTAGCATCTTTTTCTGGATCAGCAGAGTATATTCCATCTACTCGAGTTCCTTTTAAAATGATGTCTGCCTCAATTTCAATTGCTCGTAAACATGCAGCGGTATCGGTTGTAAAATAGGGGTTCCCTGTACCTGCACCAAAAATAACCACTCGTCCTTTTTCTAAATGTCGAACCGCTTTTCTTTTAATAAAAGGTTCCGCTATTTCTTTCATTTCTATGGCTGTTTGAAGTCTGGTGTAAACACCTATTGTTTCTAATGCAGACTGTAATGCCATTCCGTTAATTACTGTTGCCAACATACCCATATAATCTCCTTGTGTCCGCTCCATCCCACCTTCTTCGGCTTGTATTCCTCTAAAGATATTTCCTCCACCAATTACTATTGCTACTTGTACACCAAGGTTTACTACTTCTTTTATTTCTTTCGCATATTCGGCAATTCTATTATTGTCAATACCAAATTGCTTTTCACCCATCAATGCTTCACCGCTTAATTTTAAAAGGATTCTTTTGTAGGTCATAGTTTATGTATTTTGTAGTAAAAAAAAAGAGAGAATTTAAATTCTCTCTTTTTAAAATAAATTAATTACCCTAGCATTATTCGCTTAAAGTCGGTAACTGTTAGTCCTTTTTCTACTTCATTTAATATTTGACTAACAGTTTTTTTGTTGTCTCTCACAGAAGGTTGATTTAAAAGTGTATTTTCTTTTAAATATTTTTTCACTTTTCCTTCAGCGATTTTATCAACCATTTCGGCAGGTTTACCTTCTTGTAAAGCAATTTCTCTACCTAATTGCATTTCATGGTCAATAGTAGCTTGATCTACAGCTTCTTCATTAATTGCTATAGGATTCATTGCTGCAATTTGCATGGCAACTTGTTTTCCTGCTTCTAGAATAGTTTCACCCGATTTATTTAATCCAACAATCGTGGCTAGTTTATTTCCTGGATGATTATACGCTACTGCTTGGTCAGCAACAACAGTTTCATATCCAGAAACGTCAATTTTTTCTCCAATAACTCCTGTTTGTTCAATAATTTTATCAGCAATAGTTAATCCATTACCATTAAAACTTAATTTTTTTAATTCTTCTAATGAAGCAGGATTGTTTTTAATGGCGATATCTAAAATGGTAGAAGCAAATTTTCCAAAATCGTCATTTTTAGCAACAAAATCAGTTTCGCAATTTACCACAACCATCACAGCTTTTTTCCCATCAACGGTAGTTTTAGCTATTACTAATCCTTCATTTGCATTTCTATCACCTCTATTTGCGGCAATTTTTTGTCCTCTTTTTCTAAGTACATCAATTGCTTTATCGAAATTGCCATCTGCTTCAACTAAAGCATTTTTGCAATCCATCATTCCTGCTCCTGTTTGCTTACGTAAGTTGTTTACGTCTGCTGCTGTAATATTTGACATTATTAATAGTTGTTATTGTTGATTAATTATTTTGTTTCTTCTGAAGTTTCTTCTGCTTCCGCCTCTACTTTTACCTCTGTTTTTGCTTCTAGCTTAGTTTCTCTTTCAGCTTTCACTTTCTCTTTATCAACTTTTCTCTCAGCCAAACCTTGAGCAATATCTTTTGTGATAATGTCCATAATTTTACTGATAGATCGAGTAGCGTCATCGTTTCCAGGTATAGCAAAATCAACTAAAGTTGGATCAGAATTAGTGTCAACAATTGCAAAAGTTGGAATTCCTAATTTTTTAGCTTCAGCAATTGCAATGCGCTCATTTAAAATATCGACAACAAAAATTGCAGAAGGTAATCTGGTAAGATCAACAATACTACCTAAGTTTTTTTCTAGTTTTTGTCTTTGTCGAGTAATTTGAAGTCTTTCTCTTTTAGAAAGTGTTGACATGGTACCATCTTCATTCATTTTATCAATAGATGCCATTTTTCTTACCGCTTTTCTAATGGTAACAAAGTTAGTTAACATTCCTCCAGGCCATCTTTCAGTAACATAAGGCATGTTAATGCTTTTTGCTTTTTCTGCAATAACATCTTTTGCTTGCTTTTTAGTAGCAACAAACATTATTTTTTTTCCTGATTTAGCAATTTGTGTTAAAGCTGCAGAAGCTGCTTCCAACTTTGCTGCTGTTTTATGCAAGTCAATAATATGAATTCCATTACGCTCCATAAAAATATAGGGAGCCATTTTAGGATTCCATTTTCTTCTTAGATGTCCAAAATGAACACCTGCATCTAATAATTCTTTAAAATCTACTTTTGACATTTTTTTAATTGTTTACATTCTTTAATAACCACAATCTTTAAGTAGTTAGCTAGGCTAAGTCTTAAAAATTTAGATACTAAACAATAATTTATATTAACGTTTACTAAATTGAAATTTCTTACGAGCTTTTGGTCGACCTGGTTTTTTACGTTCAACCATTCTTGGATCTCTAGTTAACAAACTATCTTTTTTTAATTTCGGTCTGTTCTCCTCGTCAATCTTTACCAAAGCTCTTGCAATGGCATGTCTAACTGCTTCAGCTTGTCCAGTTACACCACCACCAGCAACATTTACTTTAACATCGTACGTTTTTAAAGTGTTGGTTGCTTCAAAAGCTTGTTGTACTTTTCCTTGTAATACTGTTGTAGGAAAAAATACTTTATAGTCTTTTTTATTAACAGTTACATTTCCTTTTCCTTCTGATAGGTAAACTCTTGCTACTGCAGTTTTTCTTCTTCCTGTTGCGTTCACTACTTCCATATATCTTATTTAAGGTCGCTTAATTTTATTTCTTTTGGTTGTTGAGCTATTTGATTATGCTCAGCTCCTTCGTAAACATAAAGGTTGTTAAACAATGCTCTTCCTAGTTTGTTTTTTGGTAACATCCCTTTAACGGCTTTTTCTACCATAAAAGTTGGTTTTTTAGCCATTACTTCGCTTGCTGTAGCAAATTTTTGACCGCCAGGATATCCAGAAAAAGTAACATACTTTTTGTCTTCCCACTTGTTACCAGTTAATTTAATTTTTTCGGCATTAATAACAATAACATTATCACCACAATCAACATGAGGTGTAAAATCTGTTTTATGCTTTCCTCTAATTAAGCTAGCAACTTTAGATGCTAATCTTCCTAATGGCTCGTTCTGAGCATCAACAAGCAACCAGTTTTTATTAACTGTAGCTGCATTTGCTGAAATTGTTTTAAAACTTAATGTGTCCACGTTTTTGCTTTTTTTAATACATCTTATGTAATACAAGATACCCCAATTTGGGGCTGCGAATTTACGGTTTTTTTTTAATTTACCAACTTTTATATAGAATAAAATTAGGGATTGGTAGATAATTTATTGAAAAAAGAAGATTGAACAACAAAAAAACCTCGAAATTTTTCGAGGTTTGTCAATCGATAATTCTAAATTTCTTATTTCAGCGTTCTTTCTCTTTCCGCTTTTTTGGTATAATTTCTTTGCATGTTTAACCACCAAAAAAGTAAGGCAAAAGCCATTGCTATAAATAACCAGTTAGGTAAATTTCCTAATTTTTCGAACATAGAAAAAAACCAATAAAACGCATCGCCTAGCGAATATATAAAATCTGTCATGTTATTAATTCTAAGAAACAAATGTAAAACTAATCTTTAACAATAAAAAAACTTTATTCAAAAAAAAATCAAATAGGATTTATTTTAAATAATACTATATTTTTACAGAATAGATGATATTAAAAAATTCGAATGTTAATAAGTGTATTTAAATCAAACCAAAAGCTAGTTAATGGTTTCTCTATCATTGTTGTTTTTTGTTTATGGTTACCATTATTTTGGTTGAATAATTCTATTGTAATTAATAAATATTCTTTGTTTAATGGTATCTCATTCATTAATAATGTTAAATTGTTAAGTTTTGCATTTGGTGTTTTACTAATAAGTGCTCAGGCTATTTACATCAACCATTTAGTGAATCATTTTAAGATAATAGCCAACAATACACATTTGGTTTCTTTATTCTATGTTTTGTGGTGTGCAGCCAATTCTTCACTTTTAATTGTTACCCCGATATTAATTGCCAATTCCTTTTTATTATTAGCGGTACATCAATTGTTTAGCATGTATAATGTGGAACGAGTTTATTCATCGGCTTTTAACGCTGGATTATTAATTGCTATTGCCATGTTGTTCTATTTTCCTGCAGTACTTTTTTTACCTTTATTGTGGATTGTTTTGATTTATACTAAAACACCTAATTGGAGAGAGTTTGTTATTTCGGTATTGGGTTTTATTCTCCCTTTAGTTTTTTTTATCGCATACTACTTTATCACCAATCAGCCGTTACCTATGCTTTTTGGTGTTGACAACAATTATACTGTTTTTTTGGATTATCAAATTCCTGTTAATTCTTTGGGCAGAGGCTTTTTTTATTCGATAATAGTAGTTGGGTTGTTGGCTGTAATTGATTTGTTAAGACACATTGATACTAATGTTGTAAAAATTAGAAAATTATTATTAATGGTATTGTTAATGATGCTTTTGTTGTGTTCGAGCTTGTTTGTCAATTCTTTTGATTATTTAGCGACTTATCTATTGATGGGAATACCATTTTCTATCATTTTGGCTAATTATTTTAACCAAATGAAAAGAACTTGGTTGGCTGAAATCATCTTTTTAGGGTTATTAATCACTCTTTTTCTCAGCTACTTTTCATAAAAATGCATTTCTGTAACATATTTGTAAACCGATTCGGTAAGTAAATAACGTACGTCTTTTTTGTTTTTTATTGCTTCTCTAATAAAACTAGCCGAAATGTTCATTACAGGAGCTTTACAGATAGTAATAGTTGGGTGATTTTTAAGAAAATTTTTTGAAGCAATATTTTGTTTTTCTTCTTGTTCTTGTTCAGTTAATACTCTAGGATAGCTATAAATGGGATAGTTTTCAATAATTTGTTCGTAATTTTTCCATTTGTGAAATGTTCTTAAATTATCCTCACCCATTATTAATGAAAAGGTATGTTCTGGATATTTTTCTTTCAAATAAACTAGGGTATTAATAGTGTAGGAAGGTTTTGGTAAATCAAACTCAATGTTGCAAGCTTTAAGTTTAGCATTGTCCTCAACAGCTATACGAACAGTAGCTAGTCGATGATAATCGGCCAATAAAGAAGTTTTATTTTTTAAAGGGTTTTGTGGTGTAACTACTAACCATACTTGATCTAAATTAGTGAACTCTACCATGTGGTTAGCAATAACTAAATGACCAACGTGAATGGGATTAAAAGTGCCAAAATAAAGACCAATGTTCATGATGTTATTTTTTTAGAAACTCTTTTACAATTTTCAACGTATCTTGTTTTGCTTTGTCTAAATCCTTATTAATTACAATATGGTTAAACCATTTTGAATAATTTAGTTCTTGAATAGCTTTGCTTAGTCTTTTTTGAATAGTTTCTTCCGTTTCAGAGCCTCTTTTTCGTAATCGTTCTTCTAAAATTTTTATGGATGGTGGTTGAATAAAAATTGCTAATGCTTTTTCGCCAAAATATTTTGCTAAACTTAAACCTCCAACAACATCCACGTCAAAAATCACATGTTGTCCATTTTCCCAAATTCGCTTAACTTCAGCGTTTAATGTTCCATAATATTGGTGTTGATAAACCTCTTCCCATTCTACAAATTCTTTATTTTCAATTTTCTTTTTAAAATCCTCGGTACTTAAGAAATAGTAATCAACTCCGTCAATTTCGTCAGCTCTTTTTTTTCTATTACAAGCAGAAACGGAAAATGCCAAATCTAGGTTTTGAGACAATAAAAACTTAGTGATGGATGTTTTTCCTGCTCCAGATGGGGCACACAATATAATACATTTTCCTTCCATTTCCTTAGTTATAAAATATTCAAAACCTGTTCTTTAATTTTTTCTAGTTCATCTTTCATCTCAACTACTATTTTTTGCAAATCGGCATGGTTAGCTTTAGAGCCAAGGGTGTTTATTTCTCGTCCAATTTCCTGAGTAATAAAACCTAATTTTTTTCCTTCTGATTGAGTGGAATTCATGGTTTCTTTAAAATAATTAAGATGTGCATTTAAACGAGTTTTTTCTTCAGAAACATCATATTTTTCTAAGTAATAAATTAGTTCTTGTTCAAATCTATCCTTGTTAATAGTATCCTTTCCTATTGTTTCAGCAAGGTTGGTGAGTATTCGTTCTTTTACTGTTTCAATACGAACTTGTTCATATTGATCAACTTTTTTCAGCAAAATTTCGATATTGGAGATTCTTAAAAATAATTCATCAAACAAGGTTTTTCCCTCATCGGTTCTAAAAACATTCAAATGGTGAAGTGCATCTTCTATTATTTCATTAATTTTTAACCATTCATTTTCATCCAATTCCATTCTTTCGGATTTCATAATGTCGGGCATTTTGGTAATAATAGAAATTAAATCAACCTTATTTTTTTCTCCTAAGTCGGCTGCTATTGCACTTAAATCAGCATAGTATTTTTTAAACAAATCAACATTGATGTTTAAACTACTTTGTTCGGTAGATAGTTCTACATAAAGGTTAAAATCAATTTTACCTCGTTCTAAATTTTGGTTAATTAACGACCGAAGCGAAAGTTCTTTGTCTTTATACAATGAAGGCATCCGAAGAAAAATGTCAGCTTGCTTACTATTGAGCGATTTAATTTCAACAGTAATTTTTTTTAAATTAACTTCTCCTGTAGCTTTTCCAAAGCCAGTCATTGATTTAATCATAAGCTATATAATTTGACTACAAATGTAACAATACTAAGTTTATTTTAAATTTTTACTACATTGGAACTGTGGTGAAAAATTTATCACCAAAATGCTGGATATAATTGGGTAAAATTACCTTGTTAATAAAAGGAGGTAGCTTTATTAAAGCTACCTCAAAAGTAATAACCTGATTTCGATTATTATTTTCTAATTAAAATTTTTCTGATAATAGACTTATCCTCATATTTTACTGTTACAAAATAAATCCCTGTTGATACATCATTAATGCTAATTTTTTTAGAATCAAAGTAATCGTTTTTATTTTGATAATTATAAACGACCTTCCCCAGTGTGTTAACAATACCAATTTCGATAATGGTTCTACTTGTTTTATTTATAATTTGAAGCGTTCCATTATTTGGATTTGGAAAAATCATGAAATAAGCATCATACTCATCAATTGAAAGAGGATAAATGTTTAAAGTATCGTAAACTGTTGAAGAACATCCAAAACCATTTGTAGCAATAAGGGTTACAATATATTGACCAGAACTTGAATAAGTATGAAGAGGTGATTGAATGGTAGCGAAATAACCATCGCCAAAATCCCATTGCCAAGCTATGGCTCCCGCAGCATTTGCGTTAAATTGTATCGGTTGATTTATTACAATTGTACTAAAGATATCAATACTTGCATTTAGAGAATTAATAATAATTGTTTGACTAAATGTATCTGTACCAAAAGTATTAGTAGCGATAAGTGTAACATTATAAATTCCTGCACTGGTGTATGTGTGAAATGGATTTTGGAAAGTCGAAGTGAATCCATCATCAAAAATCCAGTACCAACTTGTTGGAAAATTTGTTGAAATATCTAAAAATTGAACGATTCCTTGACATTGGTCAAGTATATTATAATTGTAATTAGAGTTTGGAGGCTGCATATTTGATTGAATAATAACTGTGTAATCCTCACATTGCCCATACATTACATTGTTACAAGCATTAGCTATTGTATTCCCTTCATAATCAGATATAACCCTCATTCTAATAGGTATATTGAGCAATAAACCAGTTGGAATAGCTATGTTTCCCGAATGATTTTGCATAATATTATTTGAAATAAAGACTAATTCATTGGTCATGTTAAACTGACCATCGTTATTAAAATCAATCCAAATGCGAACATCCTCATTATTTCCTGATCCAGTTGTAATATTAACAGCATAAGAATTACCTTCTATAACTGTTGTTGAAATTGTACAGGTGTAATCTTGGTAACTGTCAATACCACCTAAACTTGTAGTATTATTTATTGTTGAAAAGGTTACATTATATATTCCCATTGCATAAGAACTGCCAGAAGTTGTTAATGGAGTACAGCTAGCAGTAATAGGACCACTTGTGCCGACCACATTTACCACATAACTAGTGGTATCACAAGATGTGGCATTACAAGAAATTAATTGAACCGTATAATTTCCAGAAGAACTATAAATATGAGAAGGGTTTTGTGTTGTAGAGGTGTTGCCATCTCCGAAATTCCACGACCAAGAAGTGGGTGCGTTTAGTGTCTGGTCAGTAAAATTAACTTGCCCATTACATAGGTTCGGAGAGTCAAAAATAAAATCTGCACATGGATCAAATGACACATTTAGTGTGCAAGGAACTAACACCTGAGGATTTAGAGGGTCATTTGAGTTAATTACTAAATTAGTATAATAAGTTCCTCCGCCCAATCCATCACTATAAAAAGTTACATAAATGATAGTAGAGTCACTAGGAATTACAGTATCAGTAGTTTGAGAAAGAGAAATCCAATCTGCTATGGAGCCATAGCCACCCCATTCTATCGCATTAGCAATAAAATGAGCAGCATTATTGTCGTAATTATAGAAATCATAACCAACAA
>PFUQ01000011.1:2872-11871 GCA_002790175.1 Flavobacteriales bacterium CG_4_9_14_3_um_filter_32_8 | reverse complement strand
ATAATTAAAGAATAAAAATTTCTTAACAAATTACCTCAAACTCATCACCATCTAACCCCACAGGAAATAGTGCTCTAAAATCTGTTAATTCTTTTAGCGACAAACTAACAGTTGGTGTACATTCTTTGTGTTCTGGAACAGTGGTAATTTTTTCTCCTTTTGGGTTAATAACTACAGAATTTCCACTATACACATGATTTGTTCCGTCAATACCAACACGGTTAACACCTACCACATAACATTGGTTTTCGATGGCTCGAGCTTCCAACAATTTACTCCAAGGGGCTTTACGAACTTCAGGCCAATTGGCAATGTAGATGAGGCAATCGTAGGCAGAGTCCCCTCCAACTCCCTCGAAGGGGGATGGACTCCCTTCCCTTCGGGAAGGGTTGGGGATGGGCTTATTCCTACTCCACACCGGAAAACGTAAATCGTAACAAACCAATGGACAAATTTTCCAGCCTTTGTAATCAACAATTAACCTTTTATTCCCAGCACTAAAGTTTTCGTGTTCTTTAGCCATTCTAAATAAATGTCTTTTGTCATAGGTATAAAAATCACCATCAGGCTGCATCCAAACCAAACGATTAAAAAACTTTTCGTGTTCTTCAATAATTAAACTTCCAATAATTACACTATTCGATTTTTTTGCTTGGGCTTTCATCCAAGTAACCGTTTTACCAGTCATGGTTTCGGCAAATTCTTCTGATTTCATCGTAAAGCCAGTAGTAAACATTTCTGGCAATACAATAATATCGGTAGCTTCATTTATGGAAGCTATTTTTTTAGTAAACATGACTAGGTTTTTAGCTGCGTTTTCCCAATGTAGTTCCGATTGTATGATGGTAATTTTTAGGTTCATAGTGTTTTTGTTACTCGCAAAGTTTTTTATTTCGATTTTCCTCACAACACACCCACGCTTCAGCGTGGCAAGCTCCTGCCCTCCCGAAAAATCGGGACAGGCTTCTCAAGAGGGGAAGCTAACGCACAATGCCAACTTCTGTCTTCCAACTTCGGTCTTCGGTCTTCTAACTTTCATTACTCTTCCACATAAAATAAGTCGTCAAAAGGCGAATTGATGGGAGCTCCTAAATTAATTGGAGTGATCCATGTGTTATTTTTTTCGTCCCAAGTACTTTTAAAAATATCGTATCCTCCCATGCTGCCGTGAGCTTTTGAACTAAAATACAAGGTCATTTCATCTTTTGATAAAAAAGGATAATCTTCATCGGCAGCAGTATTTACAGAAACTCCGACATTTATAGGTTCCGACCATGTATTGTTTGGTAATTTTTTCATAAAATAGAGGTCTTTTCCGTTTTCACCATTTTCGCCAAAACTCGAATAATAAATTAATGTTTTGCTGTTGTTTAAATACATGGTAGGTTTAAAATTCTCTTTTTTGTCTTTTACTGTGGTCATGTCTTCGGGTACCAATAAAAATTTGGCATCAATGTCTAACGAACCATAAATGGCATTAAAATCGGTTGATTTAAATTCTTTTTTTTCTATTACTTCAATTGGTTTTGGGCTGTTTACAATTTGTTTACCGAATCTGCTTAAATTAATTTCTTCCTCAATATTATGGTTTTGTAATTCCTTTTCGGTTGCCATGGTTTTGTATTTTTCGTAAGCTTTAACAGCTCGTTCAAAACGATAAGCATAATGGTTGGTTTTTCCCAACATATAAAAAACATCGTAAGGAGTGGCTTTGTTTAATGCAGCTTTTTCTAAAAATTCGATGGTTTTTTCGTCCGTCAGCTGACGGACATTAAATAAGCTTTTGCCATACATGTAGCATTGCTTTTCTGTTAAGTCGAACAATGGGGCAATTTTAGCATATTGTTCAGCACTTTTTAGGTATTGTTTATTGATAAAAAATTGTTCAGCGGCATCTACTATTTTTTGCTCATCGGAAGATGCTTTTTTGTATTTTTCTACACTAATTTGTTTTGGTTTAACCGTTTCTTGTGAGATATTTCTTTCATCCGTCAACTGACGGGATTTGGTAGTCTTGTATTCTGGAGCTTTTTCTGCTTCTTCTTTGGTAAAATAATTATCGATATTTATAATTTCAAACGAACCTTCTTTCTTCAATTTTATGTCTTGTCGTAAAGGAAAATCTTCGGTCTGAATCGGAACAGTAACATAAGCGGTGTGTTCATTAAATCCTTCGGTAACAATATTAAATTCATATTTAACACCAGGCATCAATGCCATTAAAAAATTACCTGTGTTAGCATTTGAGTTGTAAATGCCCACCACTTCTTGGTTGTTGGTGTTGTAAACCGCAATAGAAGCTGCAAAATTTGGAACAGAATCGTTGGTCATAAAATGCCCTTTAATAATGGTTAAAGGTTTGGGTGGTTTGGGCATGTTAATTTTACACAAACTGTATCCACCTGTTGGGCTTCTTCTGTTCGAAATAAAATAGGCTTCCTCGTCATTTAAACTGGGCATAAACATAAAATCGTCGTAAGGCGAATTGATGGGATAACCCATGTTTTTTGGAACACTCCAAGCATCGTTTACCGTTGCTCTGGTTGATACAAAAATATCGTATCCTCCTATTGTATTGTGTCCTGTTGAAGCAAAATAAAGTGTTTTTCCATCTAAAGTTACATAAGCGTAATTTTCATCAAAAGGAGTGTTTACGCTACTTCCAAGCGATTTTGGAAGCCCCCATTTATCGCCACCCATTAATACATTTACAAATAAATCTTTGCCATTTTTTTCCTCCAATCCATAGCTGGTTTGAATCATTTCATTCTGTTCGGTTTTAAACATCCACAATTTTTCTTTCTTTTTTGCATCAATTGGAGAGATAAAAAATGACGTTTTTTCAAAAAACTTTTCGCTAATGAGTTGAGTAGGTAATTCTTTGGCTAATTTTTGAATGTCAATACTAGATTTATTGATGATAGACATATCGTATTGTTCTTGAATTAATTGTTTACCGTTGATACAATATTCAATTAACCGATTTATTTTGAATGTTTCTACTTCGGCTGGTTTTGCTTTTGTTTTAAAAGTATTAAAAGCTTGTTCTGCTTTCGAAAAATCTGCCCACGAATGGTAAGTCATTCCTAAATAATAAAACACATCGTAAGGAGTGATGGCTTCTTTTTCGGCTTTTTGCAAATAGGGTAATGCTTTGAGTTTATTTTTTTCTAAATGATAAATCGAAACCCCTTTGCGGTAATTTGCAATGGCATCTGATGCATCGAAATTTAATAATCCTGAATAGAGGGCTGCTGCTGTTTTGTAATCCTTTCTTAAAAAAGCTTTTTCTGCGAGTTCTGGTTTTTTGTTTTCTGCATCAGCTTGTTTTTTTAACAATTCGTCAATGTTTCCAAAATCCGTTTCAGTAAGTTGTCTTCGTCCATGCTCTTCTTCTACTTTTTCTGACTCATAAAGTTCTATGTGATGAGTACCTTCATTATTTTCGTCATAAACGGTGAGTAAAAACAGGGTGGGTTCTTTTTCTTCAACAAACCAAGTGTTTAATGCTAAATTAACTTTGTTGGTGGTGATGGATAGCGTAATTTTTTGATTCGAAAGTTCATCATTTACATTGGTGCTGGCATAACTCGGAATTTCTACAATTTTTCGGATAGGAGCATATCCATAAGCATTTATCACAAACTCATACTTTAAATTAGGCATTAAAATCACTAAATAATTTCCTGTTTTGGCGTTGGTATTGTATACGCCAACTAACTCATCGTTAGATATATTATAAATAGAAATTTCTGCTTTTCGCAACAGTGGAGCTCCTGTAATTTCAAAATTTCCGCGAATTAACGTAGATGAAATTCCGCTTTGGTTGGTTCTAGCTTTATACATGGTATAAGTTTCATTGGTAGCCGAGCCTCTGTTTGAAACAAAATAGTAAGCACTTTTTTTGGTAGTATCTTGTTTTAAAATGTTAATGGAATAAACTATTTTTATTTGAAAAAAAAATAAAAATAGTCCTAAAATAACAGATAATAAAACGTTCATCTCTAGTTTTTAAAAACCGAAAAGTAATTAAAATGAGAAGAATAGCGTATTGGTAAATTAAAGAGTTTTAAACAACTTTGTTTAATATCTCTGCTGCTCGTTCTAAAGTTTCTTCTTTTTTGGCAAAACAAAACCTCAGAAGTTTTTCATCAATATTTTTATGATAAAAAACAGATACGGGAATGGAAGCAATTTTGTGTTTTTTGGTCAACTCAATTGCAAAATCCTTATCGCTTTTATTGGTAATTTTTGAGTAGCTTAACAACTGAAAATAAGTACCAGAAGAAGGCAACACTTCAAAACGTGAATCTTTAATTAGATTGACAAAATAGTCCCTTTTGTGTTGATAAAACGAAGCTAATGACAAGTAATTATTTTCATTTTTAAGGTATTCTGCCAATGCGTATTGGATAGGAGTATTTGCAGAAAAAACAATGAATTGATGAGCCTTTCTAAATTCTACCATCAGGTTTTTTGGAGCTAAACAATAGCCCATTTTCCAGCCTGTATTGTGAAAAGTTTTTCCAAAAGAAGAAATAATAAATGAGCGTTCGGCTAAGCCTGGAAATTTAGCTACACTTTGATGTTGATTTTCGTCAAAAATAATGTGTTCATATACTTCATCACTTATTAATACAATATCGGTATTAGAAATAATTTTTTCTAACGCCAGCATATCCTCTTCTTTTAGTATGGTACCCGTTGGATTATGAGGAGTATTAATAATAATCATTTTGGTATGCTGAGTAATCAATTTTTTTACTTGATTCCAGTTAATTTTAAATTCGGGAGCAACCATCTGAACAAAAACCGTTTTACCTCCATTTAATTCAATTGCTGGAGCATAACAATCGTAAGCAGGGGTAAAAATAATTACCTCATCTCCTTCTGTAATTATTGCGGCAATCGCTGTATATATGGCTTGTGTGCCACCAGCTGTTATTGTAATCTCTGATTCGGGATGATAATCAACACCATAGAGGTTAGCTGTTTTTTTAGCTATTTCTTCTCGCAAAGGCAATATTCCTGCCATTGGAGCATATTGGTTATGCCCATTTTTCATTGCCTCATTCACCAAACCAATCAACTCTGGTGAACTCTCAAAATCTGGAAATCCTTGTGATAGGTTTATCGCATTATTCTCGTTTGCCAATTGGCTCATTACCGTAAAAATGGTGGTGCCAACTTTTGGCAATTTTGATTTTATTAAGCTTGGATATTCTGGCATATATTTTTGAAAGACGGCAAATGTAATAAAACGATTTTTAGTAATATAAATTGTCAATTATAATTTAGACGAAATTTCTATTATAAAGGTCGAAATTATTAAAATAAACCTTCTTTTAGTTGCCTTTCATACCCATCATCAACCAACAAGTTAGGTGATTCTGCTGCTTCAACAGCCAATTCGTCGCAACGTTCGTTGTAGTGGTTTCCTGCGTGTCCTTTTACCCAGTTAAATTTGACTTGATGTTTGGGGTAAATTTTTAGGAAACGTTGCCATAAATCGATGTTTTTTTTGCCTTTAAATCCTTTTTTTTGCCAACTAAAAACCCAACCTTTTTCTACCGAATCCACCACATATTTGGAGTCGGAAAAAATTTCGACCTGAGCATTTTCTTTTTTAATGGTTTCTAACGCAACAATTACGCTCATCAATTCCATACGATTGTTGGTGGTATTTCTAAATCCTTCCGACAATTCTTTTTTGTGGCTTCCACTCATCATTACCACGCCATAACCACCTCTTCCTGGATTTCCTTTGGCAGCTCCATCGGTATATACGGTAATTTTCGACATTAAATTCCTACGTTGGTTTTAAACAGTTTAACAGCAATGGCTAATAAAATTACTCCAAAAACTTTACGAACAATAGCTATTCCTCCTTTACCCAATATTTTTTCAATAAATATAGACGATTTAAGTACGGCATAGACTAAAATAATGTTGATAATAATGGCTATCACAATATTTTCGACAGCATATTCAGCTCGTAGGGCTAATAATGAAGTCATGGTTCCAGCACCAGCTATAAGCGGAAAAGCAATAGGAACAATTGATGCAGTACTTTTTGCACCTTCTTCTTCTTTGTATAATTTTATTCCTAAAATCATTTCTAAAGCTAAAAAAAAGATGATAAATGAACCTGCGATGGCAAATGAGCTTACATCAATTCCAATAAGGCTAAGGATGGATTCTCCAACAAACAAAAATAAAATCATAATAACTAACGAAACCAAACTTGCTTTTTCGGATTGAATATGCCCTGTTTTTTGGCGTAAATCGATAATAATTGGAACAGAACCAACAATATCAATTACGGCAAACAACACCATGGTTGCTGTTGCAATTTGTTTAAAATCTAAATTCATTTTTTATTCTTTTTTAAAATATTTACCAATGTTTTTCCAATTTCATCCAGTCTTTCGATAGGTTCGAGTAATGAGGTATCTTTTAAATTAAGCGTTGACCTATCGTTAACCCCAATTTGCATTGGATAAATGATAATAAAACTATTTTTTTTAAAATAATTATTTAAGTATGAAGGTATTTTCGTCATGTTACCATGGTACGATACGTGTTCTTTGCGACTTAATATTATCATTAAATTATCATCTTTTTGAATTTTTCCAGTCAGCAGAAGAAAGTCATTCCACTCCGAAAATTCATTAAAATCACATTCTATCGGATGTTTTTCATGAATATTTTTAATTTCATTTAAAGTTTCTTCCACTCCATAAAAAACCATTTTAGCACCTGTATTTCTAGCAATGTTCCAAACTTTAGCAATCCAAAAAGAAAAACCAATTTCTTTTTCAGCTTTTTCTGGAATAATAATTAAATGTCGTTTAATGGTAGCCAATGGTTGGGCAGCTTTATAAATTAAGGTAGTGGTATTGCATTTGTGCAAAATACCTTCGGTAAAATGTCCTAAAAATGAATCAAAGATACGAGTGTTGTTATGTACCCCAAGCACCAAATCAGTTATTCTATTTTCTTTAACTACACTCGAAATTCCATTTACAATGTTTAAATCGTAACGCAACAATTCATTTAAGGTGTTATCAGTAGCAGAGGCTGTTATAAGGGCTTTTTCCATTAATTTTTTTCCTCTTTTTTCAGCAATACCATCACTAGAATTGTTGTCAATAATATTTAATGCATAAAGGCTTTTTTTGTTCTTTTTTGATTTAATGGTAATGCTTAAGTTAATCAATTCATCAGTAGTTTCGAAATTACTTAATGGAATTAATATCCGTTCAATCGTTTTTTGATTTTCCATTGTGTTCTCCACATCATCTAATAAAGCGATATTTTTTGCTCCTTTTTGAGTAATAAAAGAGGAGATGGTACACGTAAACAAGATCATTAAAATGGTGCCATTTAAAATAGTTTCATTTAACAACCTGATGGGTTCTCCAGAGGGAGTCGTTCCTAAAATAATATTGTATCCAATTAAAACTGCGGCTAATGCAGCAGCTACTCTAGCGTTACTTAATCCAAAAATAAGCCGGCGTTGGTCAGCCGAAAATTTAAATGTTTTTTGAGTAATCCATGCCGCTAAAAATTTTGAAGTAGTGGCAACAACAGTCATAATTACTGCTACTTTTATGGTATCTAAATTGGTTATAAATGCACGGTAATCGATAAGCATACCTACCCCAATTAAGAAAAATGGGATAAAAATGGCATTTCCCACAAATTCAACTCTGTTCATTAATGGAGAAGTGCGTGGAATTAAACGATTTAAAGCTAAGCCAGAAAAGAATGCTCCAATAATGGCTTCAATTCCAGTTAATTCAGCCAATACAGCACCAAAAAATAGCATTGCTAACACAAAAATATATTGCGAAATATTGTCTTCATATCGTTTAAAAAACCATCGTACAATGATGGGAAAAACAAAGATTACAATTAAAGCAAAAATTAACACAGAAACCGATAATCTAACCCAAAATGCAGTATTAACATCCCCACTTGTCATGCCAACAATAACGGCTAATACCATCAACGAAAGGGTGTCGGTAATCATGGTGCCACCTACCGCAATATTTACAGCCTTATTTTTTGCAATACCCATTTTACTAACAAGTGGATAGGTGATAAGCGTGTGTGATGCGAAAATACTTGCCAATAAAACAGATGATATTACTTCAAAATGAAATACATAAACACCAACTAAATACCCTAGTGCCATTGGAATGGAAAAAGTTAATAAACCAAAATACAAGCTTTTTCCACTACTTTTTTTAAACTCGGTAATATCTATTTCTAATCCAGCCAAAAACATAATATAGAGCAGCCCAACAGAGCCAAACAAGGTAATACTGGTTTCTCGTTCCATAATAAAAAGTCCATAAGGACCAATAATTGCTCCTGCCATTATTAAGCCTAACAGGTGAGGAATTTTTACTTTGTTTAGTATAATTGGAGTAAACAAAATAATAATTAGCAGTAAAAAAAATTTTAAAACTGGATTGGTTAGCGGAATTGTTGTTTCAAAAATATTTAATAGTATCATGTTTTATTAGCCGTTTCGGTCAAATATAACTCGTAAACCGTGAGCACAAAACTAATAAAATAAACTGGTCAAATATATACAGCAAATAAACTATTAGAGCGTATTAGTAATTAATCACCCTTAATTTTTCATCTTCAAGTCGAACCTTTAACCACGATTGCATGGCTAATTTTTTTTCTTGTTTTACATTTTCTGAAAGATTTTCGTTCCATCGAATCAAAAAAGTAGTTATCGTATCTTGTTTTTCACCAAAGTCGGTTCCAACGGTTGTACCATAGTCCATCGAAATCACCTCTGGATAGTGGATTTTTATTTCTTTTTTTAATGAATTAAATGGGATTGAACTGTTGGATGACAGACTTAATTGAGATTCTAAAAATTTAATTTTTTTGTCTTTATCCTCAATTAACAATTCATTTTTTCGATAGATGTCTTCTAAAATTCCTGAACGTACTTCTTTACTAAGTTTATTTAC
>PFUQ01000011.1:0-2861 GCA_002790175.1 Flavobacteriales bacterium CG_4_9_14_3_um_filter_32_8 | reverse complement strand
TTGCCGCATCAATATTATTTCCAATTAAATATACTTCAATAGATGATGAATCATTTTTTTCTAACTTATAATTAATTTTTTTATTGATGATTTCAATTCCTTCCAAATCAAAATTTTTGCTAATAAAAATTTCCGCATTTCGTTTAAAAACACTCTCTTGAATTGAGCTCCAAAAAGTAAATCCACTTGGTATTAAAATTATAGTCGAAAAAAATAAAATGTAATTGGATACTTTTTTCTGACGAGCTTTATTGATATATGAAGTAAGTGGAAATTTTAAATATTTTACTATCAACCAAGTGGCTAAAATAATAAACACAGAATTGATTAAAAATAAATAAAAAGCTCCAAAGAAAAATTGCCAATTTCCGTTTGCTAATCCATAACCAGCAGTACAAAGTGGAGGCATTAAAGCTGTGGCAATTGCTACACCAAAAATGGTGCTCGCAATAGTTCCTTTTTTGGTTTTAGCAACAATTAATGCTATTCCACTAAAAAATGCTAACAACACATCCAAAAGTGTTGGTCTTGTCCGTGCAATTAATTCCGATTGAACATCACCAAAAGGAGTAATTAAAAAATAAACGGTAGAGATAAAAACACTAATTACTACTGCTGTTCCAAAACTTTTTAACGACCTGTTCAACATTATAAGGTCGTTTATCCCAACAGCTAAACCAATACCAACAATAGGTCCCATTAAGGGCGAAATAAGCATAGCTCCAATTATAACTGCTATCGAATTAACATTTAAACCAATAGAGGCAATAACTATAGAAGCCCCTAAAATCCAAATGTTAACACCTTTAAAATCTATATCGTTTTTAATAGCCTCTATAGAACCTTCTACCTCTACTCCATCGTGAATGTTGGTGATTTCTTTTAAATAAATTGCTATTAATTTTAATGACCGAAGTACACTAAATTTTAATGCTTTTTTATTTTCATTATTATTTGAGCTATTACTTTCTTGATTATTCATGATTCAAATCTTAATAACTCTACTCTAAAGCAGAGCTGTTTACAATTTACTAAATTACTATTTCTACTATGATATTCATGACTATTTTTTTAACTTTACACAATGATTACCATTGAAGAAAATAAAATGAAAGATAAAACAGCCTTACTTGAATCGAAAATTGAAGAAGCAAAAATTGCCGGAGGAATTGACAGAATCGCTTCTCAACACAAAAAGGGAAAACTTACAGCTAGGGAAAGAATTCACTTTTTAATTGATGAAGGTACTTTTCAGGAAATGGGAATGTTAGTTACTCATCGTTCAACCAATTTTGGTTTAGATAAGGAGCACTTTTTAGGTGATGGTGTTGTTACTGGTTATGGAAATGTAAATGGCAGATTGGTGTATGTTTTTTCTCAAGATTTTACTGTTTTAGGTGGTTCTTTAGCAGAAGCTTATGCAGAAAAAATTTGCAAAATAATGGACATGGCAATGAAAAATGGTGCCCCTGTTATTGGTTTAAACGATTCTGGTGGGGCAAGAATTCAAGAAGGTGTAGTTAGTTTAGGTGGATATGCCGATATTTTTTATAGAAATACCATGGCAAGTGGAGTAATTCCACAACTTTCTGCCATTATGGGACCTTGTGCTGGCGGAGCAGTTTATTCTCCAGCCTTAACCGATTTTATCATGATGGTAGAAAACACTTCCTATATGTTTGTTACAGGTCCGAATGTGGTTAAAACGGTAACACATGAAGAGGTTAGCTCTGAAGATTTAGGAGGTGCTTCGGCTCACTCTACCAAATCGGGAGTTACGCATTTAACCTACACCAACGAATTAGAATGTATTGCTGGCATCAAAACATTATTGAGTTATATGCCTCAAAATTGTGAAGAGGATGCACCAAGTATTCCTTATGAATCAGTAAATGAATTGAGAATCGGGTTGAACACTATTATTCCTGAAAACGCCAATCAACCTTATGACATGAAAGGGGTAATTTCTGAAACAGTTGATGAAAATAGTTTTTACGAAATTCATAAAGATTTTGCTGAAAACATGGTAGTTGGGTTTGCTCGATTAGCAGGACGTTCAATCGGTATTGTTGCCAATCAACCAGCATTTTTGGCTGGAGTTTTAGACATTAAATCATCTCAAAAAGGAGCCCGATTTGTACGTTTTTGTGATTCGTTTAACATCCCATTGTTGGTTTTTGAAGATGTGCCTGGATTTTTACCTGGAACCGACCAAGAGTGGAACGCCATCATTACCAATGGAGCAAAATTATTGTATGCTTTTTGCGAAGCAACTGTTCCAAGAATTACCGTTATTACCCGTAAAGCGTACGGTGGTGCTTATGATGTAATGAACTCCAAACACATTGGAGCAGACATGAATTATGCTTGGCCAAGTGCCGAAATTGCAGTAATGGGTGCAAAAGGTGCTGCCGAAATTATCTTTAAAAAAGAAATTACAGAAGCACAAGATTCGGAAGCTAAATGGAAAGAAAAAGAAGTAGAATATGCCGAAATGTTTGCCAACCCATACAATGCTGCGGCTCGTGGTTACATTGATGAAGTAATAAAACCAGAACAAACTAGAGAAAAATTAATTAAAGCATTTAAAATGCTCGAAAACAAAGTGGCTGTTTTGCCAAAGAAAAAGCATGGAAATATTCCGTTGTAATTTATCGCATAAATTCCCTCTTGAAGAAGAAAGTTAGGGAGATTGATTTTCATTCTCAATCCCTCTTATATCCGAGTAATGTTCGGGACATTCTTCAAAGGAGAATACTTTCTTTAGATGTTCATCGTTTATTTATAAAATTTGCTTTATGAGAATTTTTTTTATATTTTTCTTTTCTACTCCATTTTTTTGTTTTTCTCAAAATAATTAT
>PFUQ01000137.1 GCA_002790175.1 Flavobacteriales bacterium CG_4_9_14_3_um_filter_32_8 | reverse complement strand
TCTAAGACTACTGCAATAGAATCTCCACACATCATTAGAGAATCTGGTGTTAAGATATTAACACTTGGAGCAACAAATGGCATGATGGTTATGGTTACAGAACCTGTTTTTACACATCCATTTGGGCTAGTTACTGTTACAGTATAAGTGTAACTTCCTGGAACAGTAATGTTAGCTATAGGGTTAGGAATATTGGTTGCACTTAAGTAAGCAGTTGGTGTCCATGAATAAGAATAACCAGGAGCCATCGGAACAACAGTAGTGTTCAGTTGAATAGGATCAAATAAACAAGCTGAAGGTGTGCTTTGAGTAACGGTTGGTGTAAAATCAGGCACTACAATTACTAATGCAGTATCCACATTATCACAACCACCAGAAAGATTACTGGTTACTATATACTGAGTTGTTGTTGCAGGAGATGCTGTTGGATTAGCACAAGGGTTACATGTGAAATTTGTTCCCACAACGATAGGACTACCTCCAGGAACAATACTCCAATTAAATACGGAACCACCAGATGCTGATAAATTGGCAACTTGTCCGCCGCAAATGGTTGTTACTGGTGGGGTGATAACTGTACTTGTAACTACATTAAAAACAGCAACTTGTGTTGCAGAACCTTCTATTGGACAGGCACCGTCTTGTACAGTAACTGTTGCAATGACTTGAGGAGGAGAACCAGCTGGAACTGTCCAACAAATATCTATTTGTAATGGATTAGTTCCAGTAGTTGTTATACTAGCACCAGGAAAAACAGTAAAAATATTACTTGTTGAAGTATCAATTGTTAATATATTAGCCGCATTAACATCACTAAATGTCATACTAAAACATGCGGTTGAGCCTTCACACAATTCTATGGTATTAGGTCCTTGTTGAGTGGCTGTTCCACTAGTCAGGACTATCCCAGCTGCTGGTGGACTAGGAGTTATATTAGTACAGGTAATTACTTCAAATTGAAAATCGTGCATAATAGAACCTGTTAAATTACCATTAGCATCATAAGCACTAATTAAATAAGTTACTACAAAATTTCCGATGGTAGATTGATTAAATGTAAAACATCCAGTAATTGGGTCGAAAACTGTATTTTGTAATGGAGCAGTAGGTGAATAACCAGGAAGATGCAAGATAGTAACACCACCAGCACCTAAAGGACTAACCAATTGATAATATAAGCTATCACCATCTGGGTCAATTGCACCAGGACAATAAGATTGTGTTTGACCAGCACATACGTAAGGAATAGGTTGTGCAGTTACATATGGAGAACCATCACAAGGTGCAGTAACCGAATTAAGTGTTGTTTGAACATATAAAGAGTTTCCGCTTGTTCCTTGCATATTTGACGATGCATCTCTACAACATAAATCATAATAAAATGTCCAACTATTACATGGACCTGGTAAAGTAACTAACCCTGTATAAACGTACATCAAAACACCTGGTATTCCACCTGAACCTGGAGGACAATCACTTTGACTTTGTTGGGCAGCACATATTTGAGAAACTTCAACTCCTGGAGGAGATGTTAATGATATTGAAGGATTTGGGAAACCACAATTGTTATTTGTTTGAACATTAGTGGTTGTTCCTAATGTGCTTGGACAACTAACAAACATGGTAAATGTTATTAAATATTCATTAGGATTTCCTGTACATTGATAGGAAATGTTACCACCTGGTATATGTGATGCAAATGAATTTGATATTCCAATTAAAAATACTGCGATTATTAGTAAAACTTTTTTCATAATGATATTGTTTAAAACAACAAATTTAGACATTAATCTTTCCACAAAGACGTGAAAATTTGTAATCGGTTGCTTCAAAAAATAAATAAATGAAATTAAAACCAAATATAAAATTATTAATCAAATAAAGTAACATTGTTTTAAAAATATAATTTCGAATAAGTGAGTCTTTACAAATTATTTATGTAGTCAAACAATTATTTAACAAACATAAGAATTATTAAACGAATGTTAAATTAGATACATTTAAAATAATCAAACGGTTCTAAACAATCGTTACATTGGTAAAAAGCTTTGCAAGCTGTTGATCCAAATTGGCTTTTTAAGATTGTGTTTTGTGATTTACATCTTGGACAAATCACTTTTTTTACTCCAGAGGAGAATAATACTCCTTTATCTTGTGTTCCACTTATTGGAGGAGCAATGCCATAAGCTGTAAGTTTCTCTTTAGCTTTATTAGTCATCCAGTTGGTTGTCCATGCTGGAGAATAAACGAGCTTAATTTCAATCGTATTCATTCCTTTTTCATGAAGTTTTTTTATGATTTCATCTTCAAAAAGTTTCATCGCAGGACAACCTGTATAAGTAGGGGTAATTGTAATAATAACTTTTTTATCTGTTAATTCTACATTCCTAACAATACCAAGTTCAGTAATAGTAATAACTGGAATCTCAGGATCAGGAATTTCAGAAAGAAATTCCAAAATTTGATTTTCGGTATATTTTTCTTGATAATTCAAACTTCAAACCTTGAACATAATTACCATTTTGCGTCTGGATAAGCTCTCGGTAAAAATTGCATTTCAGCGATAAGGTGACCTAAATATTCGGAATGTATAGCATTTAATCTTCCTGTTTGCATATATCCATTTTCTGGCTTCTTTAAAGTCGCTCTTTCCAAAACTTGGTCAACTGTTTTTATCCACTCTTTTTTTATCTCATTTAAATCAACAGCAATCCCTTCTTTTATTAATAGCTCATCAACTTCATTCATTTCAAATAAATCACCCGTAAATTCCCATAAATCATCTAAAGAGATTTGAACTTTTTCATGACTTTCTGCCGTTCCATCTCCTAAGCGTACCAACCATTCAGCACTATGTCTTAAATGGTAGGTAACTTCTTTTAACGATTTAACTGCATGTGCCGAAATCATGTCATCTTTGCTTGAACTTAAAGTAGTATATAAATGAAAAAAATAAGCAGATTGCAAAAAATTCCTAGCTATAGTATCTCCAAAATGACCGTTTGGTCTTTCAGATAATAAAGAATTGTAAAATTCTCTTTCATTTCTTTTGTAGGCAAAATCATCTTCCGTTTTGCCTTTTTCTTCTATTTCTCCAGCATAAGTTAACATAGTTCTGGCTTGACCAAATAAATCTAAAGCAATATTAGTCATGGCAATATCCTCCTCCAAAATTGGTCCATTGCTGCACCATTCACTCATACGTTGACCAAGAATTAAGCTGGAATCACCTAGTCTTAAACAATAATTTAGTAAAGCTTCTTTTGCTGTCATTTTAGTTAAAAGTTTGAGGTTTGAAGACAGAAGTCCGAAGTTGAAAAACAACCTTAAACCTTGAACTTCAAACCTTGTTGAATTTGTTAAATATGTTTCGCTCCTTCAGGCATAATGTAATGAGTTGGATGTCTATAAATTTTATCATCTGAAGGATCGAAAAACGATTCACTTTCTGATGGCATTGATGATACAATTTCCTTTAATGGAACTACCCAAATACAGGTTCCTTCATTTCTTCTAGTGTACAAATCTCTTGCGTTTTGTAACGCCATTTCTTTATCAGTTGCATGAACACTCCCAGCATGTTTATGAGGAAGACCTGATTTACTTTGAACAAATACTTCCCAAATATCTCCTTGATTATCTTTTATATTAATCATAATTGTATTTTTTAATCTCTAATTTCTAATTCTTCACCCTCCCTTTGGGAAGGCTGGGGTGGGAATTGTTTTTCTTTTTGTTTTTTAGCATAAGTCAAAGCAGCTTCTCTTACCCAACGACCATCTTGATGTGCTTTAATATGGTGTGCTAAACGTTGTTTGTTACATGGACCGTTACCTTTTACAATTCTCCAAAATTCATCCCAATCCATTTCTCCAAAATCGTAATGACCTTTTTCTTCATTCCATTTCAACTCTTTATCAGGAATTGTAAGTCCGATTATTTCTGCTTGTTGAACTGTTTTATCTATAAATTTTTGTCGAAGCTCATCGTTGGTTTCTCTCTTAATTTTCCATTTCACAGCATTTCCTGTATTTGGCGAATCAGAATCGTGAGGGCCAAACATCATAATAGAAGGCCACCAAAATCGATTCAATGCATCTTGAGCCATCGCTTTTTGTTCGAGAGTTCCTTTAGCTAGGTGAGCCATAATTTCATAACCTTGTCGTTGATGAAAACTTTCTTCTTTACAAATCCTAACCATCGCTCTTGAATAAGGACCATATGAAGTCCGTTGCAATGATACTTGGTTAACTATTGCTGCTCCATCTACCAGCCAACCCACAGCACCCATATCTGCCCATGATAAGGTTGGGTAATTAAAGATACTTGAATATTTTGCTTTACCACTTTGAAGCTCCTCAATAAATTCATCTCTGCTTTTACCTAAAGTTTCGGCTGCTGAGTATAAATATTGTCCATGGCCAGCTTCATCCTGAATTTTTGCCAATAAAACCACTTTAGCTCTTAAACTTGGAGCTCTACTAATCCAATTTCCTTCGGGTTGCATTCCTATAACTTCAGAATGAGCGTGTTGAGAAATTTGTCGTTGTAAGTGTTTCCGATATTCTTCAGGCATCCAATCTTTTGGCTCAATTTTATCTTCAGCATCAATTTTTGCTTGAAATTTTTCTAATTTTTCTAAATCTGTCATGCTTTCAAAATTCTCTATAATTTACAAGTTTACCAAATTAAGATGTTTTTTAACATAAAGGGAGCTAATTTTTTAATAAAAAGTAAGTTTTTATATTTTCGTGTAATCAGGGCTATTTTTTTTCTGCAACTCATATAATAAAACAATAAATAATACTTTTGTAGTTATTAAAAATAAAAATGAGTCAATTTAAAAAATTAATAGTTAAAGAGATTAAAACTGAAACAGCAGATACCGTTTCTATTTCTTTCGAAATACCATCAGAACTAAAACCTGAATTCAATTATCAAGCTGGACAATACATTACTATTAAAAAAGAAGTCGATGGGGAAGAAATTAGAAGGTCGTATTCATTATCTAGCTCTCCTTTAGAAAATGATTTTAGAATAGGAGTAAAAAAGATAGCGAATGGAAAAATGTCATCTTTTTTAAATGAGCAATTAAAAGTTGGAGATCTATTAGAGGTATTACCTCCCTTAGGTAATTTTAAAATTAATGATTTATCATCATGTTCGGTAGGATTTGCCGCAGGAAGTGGTATAACTCCTTTATTATCCATGGTAAAATCAGTATTAAAATCGAATGGTAAATTCATCTTGTTTTATAGTAACAAAACAAGTAATGGTGTTATCTTTAAAAATGAATTAGAGACTTTAAGAAATCAATTTCCTAATCATTTTGCCTTACATTACATATATAGTAAAGAAAATATTGGGAACACGCTTTTAGAAGGAAGAATCAATAAAGAAAAAGCCAATTTGCTGATTAAAGAAAATATAGCGTTCGAAAAAGCGGATGGGTTTTATTTATGTGGACCTGAAGAAATGGTGAAAAATATAGCTGATGCTTTAAAAGAACTTGGAGTGGTGGAAAGTAAAATTCATTTCGAACTTTTTGTAGCTCCGCAAATAAAAAATGAAACTAACCAAAAAACGGAATCAGATTTTTTTGGAGAAAGTCATGTAACAGTGTTAATGGATGGCGATGAGTTTGAATTTAATTTAAAAGCTGATGGAAATTCTGTTTTAGATGCAGCAATTGAAGCAGGTGCTGATGCTCCATTCTCCTGCAAAGGTGCAGTTTGTTGTACTTGTAAAGCTAAAGTTATAGAAGGCAAAGTAACCATGAAATTAAATTATTCTTTATCAGATGCCGAAGTGAAAGAAGGCTATGTCCTAACCTGTCAGTCCCATCCTGCTTCCGAAAAAGTTGTTGTAGATTATGATGTAACCTAATCTTAGAACCCACCTTAAGTTTCTTATTGAATTGCATGGATGTATCAAAGTATCAAAGACAGCAAAATCTTGTTTATTAATACCCTACTGTTGAAAAGGTCTAACATGCGGTAGACCTTTTTTTTGATTATATTATAACTTTGGGTTCATGTTATTCAAAAAATATAATTGCTATATAGTTGTTGTTCTACTCATCTTTATTAGTTGTCATTCCAATAAAAAAACAACAACAGAACAAAAAAAAGAAATCGCCTATAAAAGTGTACAAACCAAATATGCAACTTTGTTAAATGTTGCTCCATCCGAAATCCATAACATCACACTTTATAATTTTATAGATAAATGGATTGGCGTAAAATATAAATATGGAGGACAAACTCAGGAAGGAGTTGATTGTTCAGGGTTTGTCAATATCTTATATAAAGAAGTGTACCAAAAAGTCTTGCCAAGATCTTCATCCGATATTGCTAAACAATTAAAAAGTACTACAAAAAATAAGCTTTCCGAAGGAGATATTTTGGTGTTTGATATTGATGGAAAAAAAAGTTCTCATGTCGGAATTTATTTAACCAACAATAAATCCGTACATTCATCAACTAGTAAAGGAGTTATTATTTCAAGTTTAGAACTTCCTTACTACCAAAAATCGTTTAGCAAAGCAGGGCAACTATGACAAATATATTAATAACAGGAGGTAGCAGAGGTATAGGCTACGAGTTGGTAAAACAGTTTGCGGCAGATGCTAACAATTACGTGGTAGTGCTTTCCAGAAATATCGAAAAGCTCGAGCAATTGAAACTAGAATGTGCACAACACTACCAAAGTACAATACAACTATATCAAGTAGATTTTAATTCACCTTCACTTAATCAGGAACTGCAAAATATATTGGAGAAAGAAAACAAACATTTTCATACCGTCATCAACAATGCAGGAGTGCTAATTAATAAACCTTTTACAGAAACAACCACTGCCGATTGGCAAACAGTTTTCACCACCAATGTATTTGCCCCAGCTACTCTTATAAAAGAAGTAATTAGTTGTAACAATACAAACGAACAAACTCATATTGTCAATATCAGTAGTATGGGTGGTTTTCAGGGAAGTGTTAAGTTTACTGGTTTATCGGCTTATAGTGCATCAAAAGCAGCTTTGGCTAATTTAACAGAGGTGTTGGCAGAAGAATACAAAAACACCAACATTAAAATAAACTGTTTAGCACTGGGTTCAGTTCAAACCGAAATGCTGCAAGAAGCTTTTCCCGATTTTCAAGCAAAAGTTTCGGCAAAACAAATGGCAAAATACATTTACCAATTTGCAATAACAGGAGCTACATTGTTTAATGGAAAAATTATTCCAGTTTCGGTGACTACGCCGTAATGAAATAGTTATTAAACCAAAAAGATAATTATATTTGGTAAAAGAAATGGAGATGTTAGTGTGAGAGGAAAAAAGATATTATGAGTTGTTTATTAATCAAAGTAGAATATGAATTTTTAAATATGAAATACCTAATCTCAATAATCACATTAACTTTTCCGCTAATTATATTCGGTTAATCATACATTGTCAATGAATATAAATCAAAAACAGATTCATTATTAATCTATTTTGATACTGATACCTCTTGTAATAATTATTATCTAGGCATTCCATCATGTGAGATTAAGTGTGATGATACCGTTATAATAAGTTCAATTAGTACTATTTTATCAGAAAAAGCTCCTTGTAATCAAAAAGAAAAAATTGTTGGTGGGAACTGTTTTAATGGCAATAATATCATCTATGGGTTTAGCCAATATTCTGGAAAACTTGAAGGTAATTATGTTATTCGCTATCCATCTAAAAGAATGTGGATAAAGTATGTCTATCGAAAAGATAAAATTGTAGAACTTGTAGAACATTATTACGATGCAGATTGTTCTCAGCCTAAAATTAAAGGCATAGCAAGTAGCTTAATGGCTTTGGTTGAATTGAATGAAGAAGGTAGATTGAGAAACATAAAGGTACAATATAACATTTTTGGGAAAAAATTAAAAAAAGGTAGTTTTAAAGATGGAGATGGCACCATACTTTTTTATAGGGCTGATGGAACATTATTAAGGTCTGTTGAAATGAAACAAGGAAGACCAGATGGACAATGTCTATACTATTATCCAACAGGTCAAATTCTAGCTTCTGGAAAATTTAAAGAGGGTATAATTACTGGTATTTGGAATGAATTTTCAACTTTAGGGAAAATTATAGCAACAACTAATTTTGATTAATCTAATTAGTACTCCCCCTCGCACCTTAAATACAAGTTTGTAAAATTCTTCTCTGTCTCAGTTTCCATAACACAGAAGATTAGCATCAAACGATGAACGATGTGCGTTTTATCCTTCATAATACAACTTAAATGCCCACCGTAAACAGAACTAATGCAGTTTGTTAACATAATAATTAGAAAAATATCTAGTTGATAATCAGAGCTAATAGGTGGAAAGGATAAAATAAATTCAACTATAATTTGTAGGAGTTAAAAATACAGTTACATTTGCAGCCGCTTAAGACAACGGTTTTATAAAAAGGCGTAAATAAATCGATACAATTTTGGGGTTAATAAAAGAAGGAAAAAATATTTTTCTAAAATAATTAGCCAATTGTTTGGAGGTTTAAAAAATAGTTGTACTTTTGCATCCCTCAAACAAGGAAATGTCCTTGAAAAAATGTTTGAGAAGTATTGAAAAATTTATAGTTCTCTATATAATTATAGTGTTCTTTGAAAATATTGAAGATAGAAAAAAATTAGGTAAAGTATCCTTGAGAAAAGAATTCAATTTCTTTCCGAAAGTGAAACAATCTTAAAAACATTTAAGATAAATTACAACGGAGAGTTTGATCCTGGCTCAGGATGAACGCTAGCGGCAGGCTTAACACATGCAAGTCGAACGGTAACAGGTGTAGCAATACATGCTGACGAGTGGCGCACGGGTGCGTAACACGTATGCAACTTACCCCTAACTGGAGAATAGCCTTTAGAAATGAAGATTAATACTCCATAATATTACAGAGTGGCATCACTTTGTTCTTAAAACTCCGGTGGTTAGGGATAGGCATGCGGCCTATTAGTTAGTTGGTGAGGTAATGGCTCACCAAGACTTCGATAGGTAGGGGGCCTGAGAGGGT
>PFUQ01000018.1:9235-15279 GCA_002790175.1 Flavobacteriales bacterium CG_4_9_14_3_um_filter_32_8 | reverse complement strand
CTTCAAAATAATTTCTGCTCCCAGCAACTGCAGGATTAATTAAAAAATCATTTAAATAATATTGACTAAAATGCGGCAGTTGTTGTGAAAACAAATTACTCCCACAATAAAGTAAGAATGATATAATGAGTATTTTTTTCATATATAAATGCTACTTAAATCTACCTTAAAATAGTTAAAGGACCAGTGAAAGGCTTTATTGATTCTTCATGTAAATCTATGATATAGTAGTAGGTTCCAATTGGCAATTCCTGACCATTGTACTTTCCTTCCCAATCTTGTTGGTAACCATCAGCATGGAATAACAATTCACCCCATCGATTGTATATTTCTACTACATTATTTGGATATTCTTCAATAAAATCAATTACCCAAAAATCATTTTTTCCATCACCATTTGGAGAAATTCCATCGGGGAATTTTATGTTTGGTAAAACGGTGATAACTACACTATCAATTGCAACACAGCCACCAGGAGAAGTTACAGTTACATAATAAGTTGTTGTAATTTCTGGCGTTGCAATAGGATTAGAAATTGTTGAATCATTTAATCCAGTTCCTGGAGTCCAAGCATAAGTTCCTCCACCTGAAGCATTTAATGTAGTACTTGTATTTTCAAAAATAGTAACATCTGGTCCAGCGTTTGCAAGAGGTAAAGGATCAACAGTAATACATACGGTGTCAATAGCTATACAAACACCATTTACTTGGTAGGCATAACAGCTAACACCACTAACACTAGGCGTTACAGTAATAGCATTAGTTGTTCCCAATGATGTCATTCCTGGTAACTCGAACCATTCAACATTGGTGAAATTTCCTGTTGGAGTACCAAGTAAATTAATACTTGTATTTAAACAAATTGTGGTATCATTACCAGCATTAGAAATTACAGTGTCTATTGCTCCAATATTAATAGTGTCTATTATACTACAACCATTATCGTCAGTTATTTCAACATAATTTAATCCAAAGCATAATCCTGTTTCTGTAGGTAATCCAGGTGAGCCACTACCATTCCATTCATAAGAATAAGGAGCGGTTCCTCCAGCAGGAGTAACTGTGGCACTTCCATCACACACATCAATACAAGAAACATTTGTTGGTACTTCGGTTACAGTAAGTTGAGTTGGTTCTATGATGTTTACACTATCAACAACTGTACAATTATTACTATCGGTAATTGTTACTGTATAAGTTCCTGCACACAAATTAGTGATAGAATCTAAAAGTAAAGAACCTGGCATCCAACTGTAATTATAAGGAGCAGTCCCTCCGAAACCACTAGCAACTGCCCATCCATCACATGTTCCGTTACACAAAATGTTACTAGAATCAAGATTTACAAATAATTCATTTGGTGCTGTAACACTATCCATCGCTACACCAATACAACCCAAACTGTCAGTAACATTTACGCTGTATGGACCTACACAAAGGTTGGTAATGATTGAACCAGAACCACTTGGATTCCATAAGTAGGAATAAGGAGGTGTTCCACCAATTGGAGCAGAAGATATTTGACCATCACACATGTTGAAACAACTAATGTTGGTTACTGTTGTATTTGGATCAGGAGCATTGGTATTGCTTAATGGGAAATTAAAATTAACAAAACATCCAGTTGTTGCATCTGTAATTATTACAGAATAGGCACCTGCACACAAATTAATTAGTGTAGCAGTTACTGGCTGAGGTAGTGGAGGAGCAGCAGGTGTTGTCCATAAGAAAGTGTATGAACCAGTTCCTCCACTTGGCACTAAAGTTATAGACCCATCACAAACATTACATGCAGGAGTAATAAGTACTTCATTTGCTAAAATAGGGGTTGGTTCGGCAAGAATAACTGTATCAAATGCAGTACAACCATTAGCGTCGGTTACAGTAACAATATACGTTCCAGCACATAATCCTGTGGCAATTTGTGTAGTTTGAACAGGACTTGTATTCCAAGAGTATGAATAGTTTAGTGTTCCACCTATTGCATTTGCAATAACAGCACCATCACAAATTCCATTACAACTAATAGGCGTATTTACACTTGCAGTTACTGTTAAAATAGTTGGACCAGAAATATTGGTGCTGATAGAATCACAACAATTTAAACTGTCGCAAACGGTAACCATATAACTTCCTACACAAAGACCTATAGCTGTTGAGTCTGAACCTCCTACAGGAGTCCATAAGTAAGTGTAAGGTAAAGTACCATTACTTGCAACAACTGTAGCACTTCCATCACAATCACCGAAACAAGTTTCAGGAACAACACTAGAGATAATTAAATTTAATCCGATAGTAGAAATAGAAATCGTATCTACACCAACACAACCTATACTATCAGTTACGGTAACAGTATATAATCCAGCACAAAGGTTGGTGGTTGTTTGATTTAAACTATCAGGAGCAATAGCAGGTATCCAACTATAAGTGTATGGTGGATTACCACCAGAAGGACTAGCAGTTGCAGAACCATTACAAGAGTTTGGACAAGTTTCGTCTATAGCTGTTAAATTGAGGGCTGGTCCAGTACTACTATTAATAAGAATGGTGTAATTATAGATACAACCAATTCCTAAATCTGTTATTTGTAAATTAACGGAACCTGCACATAAACCAACAACGGTTGAAGTAGGTTGATTTAAAGTGGAGAAAGGAAGCGAAGAATTTGTTCCAGTTAAATCTGTCCAAATAAAATTATAAGGGCCAACTCCTCCTACTGGGGTTGAAGTTGCAGAACCATCACAAATACCACAAGTAGGACCATTAATAATAGTACTATCATTTAAAATGGTAGGTGCTAATAATATAATAGTATCATAAGTTGTACAATTATTAGCATCTAAAACGATAACATTAAAAGTGTCAGGACATAAGCTTGATATTGTTTGCGTTGTAGCTCCGTTACTCCATATATAAGAGTAAGGTGCTACTCCTCCATTTGGTGTAGTTGTGATGCTTCCATCACAAACACCACTACATATTGGTGGAGTAGATATAGAACTTGTTGTTAATACAGGAGGATCTATCACGTCAACACTATCAATCGCAATACAACCATTGTTATCGGTTATAGTTACCGTATAAGTTCCTGAGCAAAGTCCTGTTGCTAGCGAGTTGGGTTGAAGTGGAACCGTATTCCAAGAATATTGATAACCAGGAGTTCCTCCAAAAGCTGTGGCTAAAGCAGTACCATCACAATCACCACTACAAGTAACAGAAGTTGAACTGATGTTCATTGAAATAGGAGTTGGATCTGTTAGTGTTACACTATCAACTATAGAGCAACCGTTTCCATCAGTTATTATTAATATGTAGGTTCCCGCACATAAACCAGTTGCAGTTGGTGTATTTTGAACAGGAACAGTATTCCATGAATAAGTAAATCCTCCTATTCCTCCTGTAGGGTTGGTAGTTGCCGTTCCATCACAAACTCCAGGGCAACTTGGATTGGTAAAGGTAATATTAGCAAAAATTTGGGGAGGTTCGGGAACAGTAACCGAATCAACAGTAATACAACCTAATGAATCTTGAACAATAATATTATACAAGCCTCCACATAAACTGGTTGCAGAATCGTTAGTTTGTAATATAGGGTCATCCCATTGAAAAATATAATTGGGATTTCCAGCAATAACTGTTGTCCAAGCCATTCCATCACAAGAACCAAAACAAGTTACACTATCTGCCTGAGTGGTTAATGTTGGTCCATTTGTATTGCTAATTAATACAATAAATTGTTGTGTACATGAAATGTTATCAGAAATATCTAACGTATATGCACCAGGACACAAATTATTAATGGTAGCTGTTGATTGACCACCTGGTGACCAAGAATAAGTGTATGGAGCACCAGCACCACCACTAGGAACAACGGTAATTGAACCATCGCACAAACCACAAGTAGCATCTGTTGGAGTAATTACCGCAGTTATAGGAATCCCTTCTCCTATTGTTATACTTGATGTATCCGAACAACCGTTTATATCTGTTACAGTTACAGAATAATTTCCTGCACATAATGCAGTAATTGTTGGGGTGGAAGCATTAGTTGACCATAAATAAGTGTAAGGACCTGTTCCTCCCATAGGGGTTGCTGTAGCTTGTCCATCACAAGAACCATTGCAATTTGCTGCTACTCCAGAAGTTGTAACAGTTAAAATAGTGGGTTGATTAATTGTTACTGTTTGTATATAAGAACATCCAACACCATCTGTTATGGTATCAAAATAAATACCAGCACACAAACCTCCAATAGCATTAATGGTAAAACCATTACTCCAGCTATGTGCATAAGGAGGTGTTCCTCCATTTGGAACTACCAACGCAGAACCGTCACATGCTCCATTGCAAGTAGTACCCATAGTAGTAACTGTTGCAGAAATAGAATTATTGTCAGTAATTGTAACAGGTTGTACGGTAACACAACCATTACCATCAGTTACTTTAACGGTATAGTTTCCAGCACATAATCCATTTATACTAGAAGTTGTAGGCTGAGGTAATGGAGGAGCTGTAGGAGTAGTCCACAAAAACGAATAACTTGGATTTCCTGATGTAACGGTAGCCAAAGCAAATCCATTACAAACACCATCACAACTAGCATTCACTACATTTACCGAAACAGTTGGACCACCAGTACTGCTCACTGGAATTAAAAACGATTGCATACAACCATTGGCATCGGTAATTTCCAACACATAGGTGCCAGCTGGAAGACCATTAACAATTGGTGTAACAAATCCAACAACTGGAGGTGTTTGCCATAAATAGGTGTGAACTCCAGTTCCACCTGAGGATAAGGAAACATTGATAGCACCATTGTTACTTCCACAAGTAGCGGGAGTAATTACTGCGTTATCAACTATTAAGGAAGGTTCGTTAATGTTTACCGTATCATTTGTTGAACAACCATTAAAATCAGTTACTGTAACAATATATGTTCCAACGCACAACCCAGTAGCAGTTGCTGTGGCTTGAGATAAAGGATCATTCCATTGATACGTATAAGGAGCAGTTCCTCCCAGAGGAGTTGTTGTAGCAGTACCATCACAAGTGCCATTGCAACTTGCATCAGTTGTTGTTGATGAAACAGACAATAAATTTGGACTTGTTATATTAAAATTAACAACAGTTGTACAACTATTGTAATCAGTAATTGTTACGTTTACAGGACCAATACATAATCCAGAAGCACTTGATGCTGTTGAACCATCGTGTGACCAGACGTAAGTATAAGGAGGTGTTCCTCCAGTTGGAGTTACACTTGCTGTACCATCACAAGTACCATTACAGGTTGCATTGGTAAAGGTAGAATTTGCTGAAATAGCACTAGCTTCTCCAACTACTACAGTTGTAGCCAATACACAATTACTAAAATCTGTAAGGGTAAGAAAGTAGTCGCCAGCACACAATCCTGTTAATGTACTGTCATTTGCATAAGGTCCTCCTGGAGGAATAGACGTCCAAGCATAAGTGTATGGAGGAGTTCCACCAATACCAATCACATTCAAAGAACCATCACAAGCCCCATTACAAGTGGCATCATTAACAGTTGCGGTAACACCTTCTGGACCTGTTGGGTTGCTTACTCCAATAGTAAATATTGCAACACATCCTTGAGCATCTGTTATGGTGTCTGTATAAAAACCCGCACCTAAATTAGGGTTTGATGGACCAGAAACACCGTTAGACCATGAATGAGAATAGCCAGGTGTTCCTCCAGTTGGAAACATAACAATAGACCCATCGGAAACTCCGCAATTTGCAGGAATAATTTGCTCATTATCATCAATTGGTAATGGTTCGGTGATATTAATTGACCCAACAAAAGTACAATTGTTAGAGTCAGTCACTGTTACGGTATAAATGCCTGGACAAAGACCTGTGACCGTTGAGTCTGTGTTTAATCCAATTAAACATCCACCAACCCACGAATAAGAATAAGGAGGAGTTCCACCAATAGGTGTTACTGTACCTGTTCCATCATCGGCACCATTACAGGTAACATTGGTGCTGTCTAGAGTCACATTTAATAGTGATGGAGC
>PFUQ01000018.1:0-9148 GCA_002790175.1 Flavobacteriales bacterium CG_4_9_14_3_um_filter_32_8 | reverse complement strand
GAATAGGAACCTATTCCTCCACTTGGTGTGGAAAGAGCAGTACCGTCACACACGGCTGAACAGCCAATAGGTGTTCCTGTAACATTGGCAAAAAGAGCAGCTGGTTCAGTAATGGTAATTGTTTGAGAAGTAATACAACCATTACTATCTATTACAGTAACAGTATTGGTTAAAAAAGGAGGGCATAAATTAAAAATAGAATCATTGTTTTGTCCATTTGGAGCCCAACTATATGTATAAGGAAGAGTTCCTCCATTTACGATAACACCCTCTATACCATCACAAGCACCATTACAACTGATGTCTATTCCAATTGGCATAGAAGTTAGTGCCAGAGGTTGAGTAATCGTATCAAATACATCAATAAAACAACCATTAGAATCTGTAATAGTAATTTGATAAGGACCTGCAGGTAAGTTTAAAGCACCAGGACCTGAACTTACGTTAGGAATCCATACATAAGTATAAGTTCCACCTGTACCACCAGTTGGAGCAAGCGTAATACTACCAGTAGAATTACCATTACAAGCCACGTTTACAACCACATCATTTGGAACGATAAGAGTTGGTTCAGGAATGTTTAAAGTTTCGGATTGTATGCAACCGTTAGAATCTGTAACAGTAACTGTTGCAGATGGAGGACATACATTATTAATGTCTGGAACATCCCAAGTTATCACATAAGGCGGAGTTCCTCCAGTTGGAGAAGAAGAAACCATTGCATCACAAGCACCATTACAGCTAACCAATTGGTCAATGCTTCCATTAGGAAATAAAACAGGTGGAGCAATAGGCATATTTACAGAATCGGTACTTGCACAACCATTAGCATCAGTTACTGTTACAGAAACCCATCCAGGGCATAAACTGTCAGCATATGAGGAATCAGGATAATTGGTAATTGTACCAGTACTCCATACAAAAGTATAAGGACCTACTCCACCAGATGGGATAGCTAATGCAGTACCATCACATAAACCATTACAACTGATACCAATAATAGATGGTGTTATTATGATAGTAACAATATTAGTAATTACTGTAGTATCTTGGGCAGTACATCCATTGGTATCAGTAACAGTAACCGTATAGGTTCCAGCACATAATCCTGTAGCCGTTTGCGTAATTTGACTTCCAGCATTAGCATCCCATAAATACGAATAACCTGGAGTTCCACCACTTGGAGTAGCTAAAGCTGTACCGTCACAAATAGTTCCACAACTTGCATTAGTTGGACTGGCAACAACTGTTAAAGGCACTGGATTAGTTATGTTAACGGTGTCTTTACCAATACAACCATTCGTATCGGTTACCGTAACAATATATTGTCCTGCACTTAATGGTCCAATAGATTGGGTGCTGTATGGTCCACCTGGTCCAGTCCATAAATAATCATAAGAGGGAACTCCTCCAGAAGGTAAAGAAGTTGCTGTTCCATTATTGAGCCCATTACAAGTAATGTTGGTAAACTGTGCATTGGGTAAAATATTAGAAGGTTCGAAGATGGTTATCGTGTCATTAACGGTACATAATGAATCGTCAGTTATAGCTACATAATAATTTCCGCCGCATAAGTTATTAATAGCATTACCAGAAAAAGGGAAAGGTAATCCACCAGCAGGAATAGAGTCCCAAATAACACTTATATAATTACCTGTTCCACCTGCAGGTACTGTAATAGCAGAGCCATCACACATACCAAAACAAGAAACATCATTAGTGGTAGTGGTAGTTGTTAATAAGGGATATTCAGTAATGTTAAAATTAAGAGGAAGTGTACAACCATTGGCATCAGTTATTAGTGCAGTATGAGGTGCTCCAGGAGCTATTGCTCCACAAAGATTAATAATTGTATTTGAACCACCTATTGGAATTGGAATTCCTACTGCACCATCCCAAGAAACAGTATAAGGGCCAACACCTCCTGTGGGAGAAACAGTTGCCGTACCATTGCAGCCATTATTACAAGTAACATTTACAGTAACTAAATTACCCACAATAGGTAATTGTGGATTAACGGTAACACTAGCACTTGCAGGGCAACCAACAGAATCGGTAACATTTACCGTATAAGTACCAGCACATAAACTCCAAATGGTGTCGGTTCCTTGTCCTGGACCAACTTGCCCTGTTGGAAGAGAATTCCAAAAATAAATAAAATCTATTGCAGGATTTCCTGTACCACCTGAAGCAGTAACTCCAGCAGTTCCATCACATGAATTGAAACAACTTTCACCTGTAGAAGCCATTACTAAAACAAGTGGAAGGGGTTCTAAAATGATAACGCTATCTATTGCACTACATCCAAAAGAATCTACTACCGTACAAATATACGTGCCTGGGCATAAGCTTGCGATAGACTGTGTTAAACATGGCGAACAAGAAGGACCAGTCCAAGAGTAAGTGAAATCTATGGCAGGATTTCCTGTTCCTCCAGTTGGAGCAACAGTTGCTGTGCCATTACAAAAACCAGGACAAGAAATGTTGGTGGAACTTGGATTAACCACCAAAACAGGTGGTTCGGTAATGTTAACTGTATCTGATACGGTACATAAATTAGTGTCCGTAATATTAACGATATATTGACCAGGACATAAATTAAATATAGAATCGGTACCTTGCCCATTTGCTATGCCAGGGTTGGGTACCCAAACATAGGAATACGGTTGTGTTCCGTTAAAAGCATTGGTTGTTGCTGTTCCATTACAAGCATTAAAACAAGTAACATCGGTAGTTGTAGTGGTAGTTAATAAGGTATCAGGTTCGGTTATCGTAAAAGTAAAAATAGTATCGCAACCGTTGGCATCAACGATAGTATCAGAATAATTGTTTGGACATAAACCAACAACAGTTGAAACAGCACCAACGTCAACTTGTCCAGTATTCCAATTGTGGGTGTATGGTGCAACTCCACCACTCATTACTGTTACAGTTATAGTACCATCACAAGCACCGCCACATTTTACCATTGTAGAGGAGGTGTCAATTTGTAATTGGGGCGGTCCGGTGATGGTAATTATTTCTTCACCAGTACATCCATTGGCATCGGTAACGACAACAGTATCAGCATCTCCTGCACATAAATTGATAATACCTGCAGTTGTTTCTCCGTTAGGTGACCATAAGTAGGTATAAGTTCCTGCTCCAGTTCCGCCTGTTGGGGCAGCAGTTGCCGTACCCGTACAATAACCAAAACACGTTACATCAACAACATTCACATTAGGAATTACTGCTGCAGGTTCTGGTACGAAGTACGTAAAAGTATCAATACAGCCATGACCATCCGAAACTTCAATGTAAAAGGTGTCTGAACATAAACTATCTATGGTGATAAATTGTGTGTTAGAATTTTCCCATGGATTGATTGGAGGAAGACCCTGTACATTCCAATTTGCATAAGGTGCGCCTGTATAACCTTCAAATAAAACACCATCGCACGAGTCTTTACAAGAAGGCTGAGTAATGGTATTTACAAAATTCACAATTTCAGGATGCCCTTCAACAGTGCCAGTTGGGGCTAAAATTGTCCCATCACAATCATTGGATATTACTGCTGTGTAAACATTCGGGCATAAATTATAAATGGTGTCCGATCCATTTGGTCCAGGAATTGGACATGCAAAACACTCACCATTCCAGACATTAACACCAAGCCCACCTGGAAGCCAATCTACAAAAGCATTTGGACAATTTGTTGTAAAGGTAACAATTAGCTCACCATCACAAATGCCACCACAAGAAACGGTATCGTTGGTTACTGTTTGATTGTTTATAGTTTTGTTAGCAGCTTCTCCACCTGATTGTTTAATAAAATAATTATCTCCACCTTTATCTACTGCATTCTTATCAGAAGATATAACGTAAATGGTTGTTTGAGAGAAATCGGAATTAAATTTAACAGGACTAGTTTTAAAAGAGTTATAAGCAAGAATAGTCGATTCTTTTGAAATTAACTTTCTTTTTTGGTTGGAGTTGGAAATAAAGGAACTACAAAGCACATCATTACCATTCAAATCTATTGTCCCTCGAATTAAATTAATACTATTTTCATGTGCTTGGAGGGGGCTGTTAAATAAGTATGTTCCTAGACCATCAAAATAAAAATCAGCTTTCCATTTATACCAGCCAAAATATAAAGGATGATCAATGTTTTGATTGCTTTTAAAATAAATGGAAGATTCAATTTCATTGGTGAAATTAGCTCTTACATCGACATTTCCATAGATATCAATTGTAGTAGTGGAAGAAGATTTTATCGTAAAATCTAGCTTATTTTCTGCAATTATTAAATTTTTGAGTGAAATGTTGTTGGAAATAATAACCGTTTGGTTGGATTGACTAAAAGAATGAGTATCAAAAAAAACATCATCATTCATTGAAGGAACTCCAATACCTCCATTTCCACCAGAGCTATTTGACCAATGGATGGGGCTGCTCCAGTTACCACTGTTTCCAACCCAATAAAAGTTGCCTGCAAAAGCATCGCAAAAAAGGAATAAGCTTAATAGGGTTGTTAAAAATAGAGATTTTCCGAAATTCATTACTATAAATTTGTTTAAAACAATGTTATGGTTACGACAATGATACAAAATATGTTGCTAATTAAGTAATTTTATTTCTTAGTTGTACACAAAAAGACGTTGATTACCCATAGATAGTTGCAATTATAGAACACTTAATTATCGAATTAAAAAGAAATTTTTAATCCATTGGTTATTAAGACAAGAGAAAAGAATTCACTATTTGCAAGAACTCTGTGGGGTTTTCGGCATGTAACCAATGGCCACTATTCATACTTTTTATTTCAGCAATTGGAAAGATTTTTTTTATCAAATCAGTATCACTTTCTAAAATATAATCCGATTTTTCTCCTTTAATAAAAAGTGTTGGTTGGTTAAAAGTTATAGGATGAGCAATTTCAATTCCCATTTCCTCAATAGTTGCATTGATTACCGAAAGGTTAAATCGCCATGCTAAATTATCTTCACCTTTCCAATACAAGTTCTTCAATAAAAATTGGCGGGTTGCAAAATCTGTAATTGTTTTACTCAATTCTTCATCTGCACTTTTTCGAGTTTTTATTTCTTCAAAATTTAACAATAATAGTGCGTTAAGAATAGCAGTGTGATGAACTGGATAAGCTTTTGGTGCAATATCAGCAACAATTAATTTTGAAAGCTGATTTGGATAATTCATGGCAAATTGCATGGCCGTTTTACCTCCCATCGAATGTCCTAAAATTATGGGATTCACTATGTTATTTTGCAGGATAAATTCATATAAATCAGTAGCCATTAATTCATAATTAAATTCATCAGTATGTGGCGACTGACCGTGATTACGAGCATCAACGATAAATACTTTAAAATTTTCGCCTAATTTTTTTGCGAAGGTTAGCCAATTGTCTAACGAACCAAACAATCCATGTAAAATAATTAAGGGTTCACCGTTACCGAATTTTTTAAAATTTAATTGCATCGTTTATAAAATAAATCCAAAGTTCGTTTTTTTGATGTAATACAGAATATATATCTTTGATGAAATAAAAATGATTTCGATGAATAGTATAAAAGTAGTTGGTGAAAATAAAAAGGAATTTACAATAGACATTGAAAAAAATTCAAACTCAGGGTTAATCAATAACGAAAAATTTGAGTGGGATGTCATCAAAGTAAAAGAAAACGTTTTTCACGTCCTAAAAAATAATAAGTCATATAATGTAGAAGTGCTTAGCATTAACAAGGAAGATAAGTTGTTTTTTATTAAAGTAAATGGGATTAAGTACAAGTTTACTATTAAAGATAAATATGACGAATTGTTACATACTTTAGGAATGGATAACTTAGTGAATAACAAGGTTGCTGAGTTAAAAGCACCAATGCCAGGTTTGATATTAGGAATTTCAGTAACTATTGGAGATACTGTTAGTAAAGGAGATACATTGTTGATTTTAGAAGCTATGAAAATGGAAAATAGTATTAAATCGCCTACCGATGGAGTAATAAAAAATATAGCTGTTAAAAAAGGTGAAACTGTTGAAAAAAACCAAGTGATTTTAAATTTTTTATAGCATGTTAGAAAGTTTAAAGTTTAAAGTTCAGCGTTTAAAGTTGAAAGATTTTCTTCTTTTTTCATTGATAATTTTTACCTCTTGTTTCACTTCTTGTAAAAGTGACTCAACAAATAATGATGCAAAAAATCAAAACCTTGATTCTTTAAATAATAGTTCAATTTCAACTGGCGAGCCCAAAATTATTGAGCCTATGGTTGATGAAAAAATTGAAGTATTAACCAATAACGGAATTACATTAACCGAACTTAAATCGGATAATAATAAAAATGCATCCATTCAATTAAACACCAAACAATTTACAGAAGGGATAAATCAATTGCAGTTTTCGGTTGATAATGTTGATAATTATACCATTTCTTATTTAGCCAACAACTATTCTTTAACCCAATTTTCTGTTACTAATATTAAAGTAGAGTTGCTATATGGCAATAATGTTTTTTTAGCCTTTTTAACCGATAAAAATAACTTTAGCATCAAAACCAATAAAGGAAGTGTTTTAAAAAATGCAGTATTGGGAGGTGATATAGAAAGCTTGTTCGACATGAATCAACCGCATTTATTTTATTATTTACCACAATCAGAAACTATAAATCCTATTTTAGATTTTTATTTAGTAAACACTTCTATTTCAGAAAATGGAAACAGAGTAAAAGTTACGATTAACGAAACTGAATTTAGTATTACTAAATGGGCAGCTTACCAGATTTCTGGATTAAAAAAACCAAGCAATACCATTCGAATTCAGTTGTTAGATAAAAACGGAAAATTAATAGAAGGTCCTTTTAATGATTCGGGAGAAAGGAGTTTTAATTTGATTAATAAATCTAGTAAGTTGGATGTTTAAAATTTCATCCGATGACTTTAAGCCATCCGATGAAATTTTTGATTTTATATAACCTCCAACAACGTTCTAAAAGCAACAAATTTTCCTTGATACCTATCTAAATGTTCTTTTTGTAAACGAGGAGCATGGTTTTGTTGATAGTTTTCTAAATCTTCCATACTTAAACAAGTGTATTGTACCGCATAGGTGTGGCCTGTTTCGTCTTCGGTGGTGCTTAATACCTTACAAATTTTATTTTCAATAAAAACCCCAGTATTCATCACCGCAGGAATATGAACTTCTTTCATCCAAACAATCCAATCGGCATGAATTTCTTCCTCAACATTAACGGTTACATTGTAAATTATCATACTACAAAGTTAATGTTTTTTAGTTGTCGTCATTCAGAACGAAGTTTTGTTTTCGATTTTTCGAAACAACAAAACAAAGTGAAGAATCTGATTAAAAGATTGCTTCTCCGAAAAATCGGAACAGGCTGTTCATCGCAATGACTAAGTCAGATACATTTTCAACAAAAATTAACACTTATCAACAAACACAAAAATAAGGCATTAGCAAATTGGTTTAGGGGTTAAAAAGAAGTAAAATTGCAACTTATTTTAAATGTGTAAAATGAGCCAAACGAAGATTAAAAACGCACTTATTTCTGTATTCCATAAAGATAATTTAGAACCAATCATTCGCCAATTACACCAATTAGGAATTGAGATGTATTCTACTGGTGGTACTCAAGAATTTATCGAAAAATTAGGAGTTCCAGTAACTGCTGTAGAAACTTTAACCTCTTATCCATCTATTTTAGGCGGAAGAGTAAAAACATTACACCCAAAAGTTTTCGGAGGAATATTGAGCAGAAGAGGGTTGGATGGAGATATCGCTCAGTTAGAAGAATTTGAAATACCAGAAATAGACCTAGTAATTGTGGATTTATATCCTTTTGAGGCGACTGTAGCTTCTGGAGCAGGTGAACAAGATATTATTGAAAAAATTGACATAGGAGGAATTTCATTGATTCGGGCAGCAGCTAAAAATTTTAAAGATGTGTTAATTGTTTCCTCAAGAGGGCAATACGAATTTTTATTAAATCTATTAACTACAAAAAATGGACTATCCAATCTTGAAGATAGAAAACAATTAGCAAAAACTGCTTTTAATATTTCATCGCATTACGATACTGCTATTTTTAATTGGTTTAATGATGGAGAAGATAAGGTTTTTAAACAAAGTATTCTTCAGTCACAAACCTTGCGATATGGTGAAAATCCTCATCAACAAGGTGTTTTTTATGGAAATTTAGATGCCATGTTCGATAAATTGCATGGCAAAGAATTATCCTATAACAATTTATTAGACGTTGATGCAGCTGTAAATTTAATAGCGGAATTTCCTAACAAACCTACTTTTGCAGTGCTAAAGCACAACAACGCTTGTGGAATAGCTACCAGAGATAATTTATTAGATGCATGGAAAGCAGCTTTAGCAGGAGATCCTGTTTCTGCTTTTGGAGGAGTATTAATCTCCAACAAAAAAATTGACAAAGCAACAGCAACCGAAGTTAATAAATTATTTTGCGAAGTGATTATTGCCCCAGCTTATGAAGATGCTGCATTAGCAACACTAAAAGAGAAAAAAAACAGAGTTATTTTAGTTCAAAAAAATGTTGAATTACCAAAAAAACAATTTAGAACTGCTTTAAACGGAGTGTTAGAACAAGATAAAGATTTTAGAACCGCAAATAGAGCTGATTTTACTTCAGTAACTGAAAAGAAACCAACACCACAAGAAATTATTGATTTAGAATTTGCCAATAAATTAGTAAAACACACCAAATCAAATACCATTGTTTTCGCAAAAAACGAACAATTATTAGCTAGTGGAACTGGTCAAACTTCAAGAGTAGATGCCCTAAATCAAGCCATAGTAAAAGCAAAAGCATTTGGTTTTGATTTAAAAGGAGCAGTAATGGCTTCAGATGCTTTTTTCCCTTTTCCTGATTGTGTAGAAATAGCAGATAATGCTGGAATAACGGCAATAGTACAACCTGGAGGATCTATTAAAGATAAAGAATCTATCGATTATTGTAATGCACATCAAGTTGCAATGGTAATAACAGGAATTCGTCACTTTCGTCATTAACCCGGAAAATTCACAAATTTTCTACGATATAAGTAATACCAACAAATTTAGCTATTTTCAATAGCCCAAATTTGGGTATTACTAAATCGGGATTA
>PFUQ01000057.1 GCA_002790175.1 Flavobacteriales bacterium CG_4_9_14_3_um_filter_32_8 | reverse complement strand
TTTTCACAAACAATGATGAATTATTTAATTATGTTTTAGTGAATGTGTTGGGTGAAGAAATAACCAAAGGTACTTTTAACAAAACAATTGCTATAAAAACCAAAAACTTAAGTGGTGTTTATTTTATAGAAGTTACCAATGAAAGTGGCAGGAAGAAAATCAAAAAGCTGGTAGTGAATCATTAATGATTAGATAAAATCAGTTTTTAAAATATCTTTAAAGGCAGCCTAGAATATTCGGGGCTGCTTTTTTTATTTAATTTAGCACCTTAAAAAACATTACTTTTGGTTATTCTATAAGATGGTCAATGTTAACATTAATTAATAAGGAAATACGAAGTTTTTTAGGGTCGTTGATTGGCTATATTGTAATCATCGTTTTTTTAACAACTATTGGTCTGATGCTGTGGATTTTTCCTGGAGGAACAAATGTGTTGGATAATGGTTATGCCAATATTGACGCCTTGTTTTATATAGCTCCTTGGGTTTATCTATTTTTAGTCCCAGCAATTACCATGCGTTTGTTTGCAGAAGAAAGCAGAACAGGAACGATAGAATTACTCTTAACAAAGCCGTTAACAGATTTTCAGATTGTATTTGCAAAATACATTGCTGGTTTTTCATTGGTTTTATTTTCCTTGCTACCCACCTTAATTTATTTTTATTCGGTATATAATTTAGGAAGCCCAGTTGGTAACATTGATGTTGGAGGAACTATGGGTTCGTATTTTGGTTTATTATTTTTAGGAGGAGTATTTGTTGCAATAGGGATATTTGCAAGTGCAATCACTAACAATCAGATTATCTCTTTTATTGTAGCTGTATTTTTAAGTTTTTTCTGTTATGTTGGCTTTGAGTCTATCAGTTCCTTAGCATATTTTGGTGGTATTGATGATATTATTGTGAAATTGGGTATCAACGAACATTACGTTTCGATGAGTAGAGGTGTGATAGATACTCGCGATGTCATCTACTTCTTAAGTACAATTTCATTATTTCTAATCTTAACAAAAACGGCATTAAGTAGTAGGAAATGGTAGAGAGAAGCATTGTCAATAGAAAAAAAGATATCACTTTTTTGATGGTTGGAATACTAATAATTATTCTGTTAAATTATATTGGTTCATTTATTTTTGAGCGTTTTGATTTAACGTCAGAAAACAGATATACGCTTTCCGAAACCAGTGAAAAGCTAGCTTCAAATTTAGATGATATTGTTTATGTAAAAGTATATTTAGAAGGTGAATTTCCAGCAGGTTTTAAGCGATTGCGAGACGAAACTAAAGAAATGTTGGATGAGTTTAGAGCGTATTCATCAGGAAATATTGAATATCAGTTCATCAACCCTTCAGAAAGTGCTGACGAAAAAATAAGAAACGAAATATACAAACAGCTTTATAAACAAGGATTAAGACCAACAGACTTAAACACCAAAAATGAAGACGGTTATAGCAATCAAATTATCTGGCCTGGAGCAATATTTACTTATAAAGGGAAAGAACATCCTGTCCAATTATTAAAAAGTCAAATTGGAGCCAGTCCAGAATCGATGCTAAATAGTTCCATTGAGTCGTTGGAATATGAAATTGCAAATGCGATTAATAATCTAACAACGATTAACAAACCTAGTGTTGCTTTTATTGAAGGACATGGAGAATTAGATAAATATGAAACCGCTTCTTTAGCCGAGTCATTAGCGGAATTTTATACTGTAGATAGACTTTCGTTAGATGAAAAATTAAATAGTTTAACGGAAAGAGTTATTGTTGATAGCACAAAAGCATTTGTTGTAAAAATTAAATACAATGTAATTATTATCGCAAAACCTTTAGATAGGTTCTTGGAAAAAGATAAATTTATTATTGACCAATACATCATGTATGGAGGGAGAGTGGTTTGGTTAATAGACCCAGTTTTTGCGAGTATGGATAGTTTACAAAAAGCAGATGTTTCTATGGCAGTTCCTATAGATTTGAATTTAGATGATCAGCTGTTTACGTATGGAGTAAGGATAAATACAAATCTTATTCAGGATCTTCAAGCTGCACCAATTCCTGTAATTACAGGTATGGTAGGCAACCAGCCAAAAACGGAAATGTTTCCTTGGTTTTTCTTTCCACTATTAACTCCTGCTAATAATCATCCAATAGTCAATAATTTAAATGCATTAAAAGGAGAGTTTGTGAGCTCTATAGATACCATCGCCAAAAAAGGAATTAGAAAAACAGGATTATTAAAAACATCACCAAACTCCAAAGTTACCAATGCTCCAACTCGAATAAGTTTAGGTATGCTACGCTTCGAACCAGATCCAGCCCAGTTTAACCAAGGTTCGCAAGTTGCTGCGGTTTTATTAGAAGGTAAATTTGAGTCGGTTTTTAAAAATAGAATTACCCCTCAAATTGAAAAAGCAAATGAAATTAATTTTAAAGCTGAAAGTGTCATCAACAAAATGGTTGTTATTGCAGATGGTGATGTTACTAAAAACTATGTGAATAGAAGAACAAATGAGTATTTAGCTCTTGGATTTGATCGCTTTACTCGACAAGAGTTTGGTAATAGGGATTTTATGTTAAATGTTGTTGGCTTTTTATGTGACGATAGTGGTTTGATGAGCGTTAGATCTAAAAAACTAAAAATTCGATTATTGGATAAAACGACATTAAAAAACGATAAATTTAAGTGGCAACTCATCAATACCATTCTGCCAATTGGTCTTATCGTATTGTTTGGTTTTGTACATTATTTTGATAGAAAGAAGAAATTTACTAAAATAGATTAGAAGTATGAAAAAAAATAAAATACTAATTATATTATTATTACTTGCTTTAGCAGCAGTAGCGGCTTATTATTATTTCAATAATAAATCGGGAACAATAGGAGAACAAGAAGGTGCTAAATCTGATTTTGCAATTGTTGATACAACTAGTATTAATAAAATATTTATTGCCGATGCACAAGGGAAGACAGTAACTCTTTCAAAAATAAATAATGTGTGGATGGTGGATAATAAGTATATTGCCCGACCAGATAATATTCGATTATTAATAAAAACCTTCGGCAGAATTGCCGTCAAATCTCCTGTTCCAAAGGCTGCTTTTAATACAGTAGTTAAATCAATTGCAACAGGAGCAATTAAAGTGGAAATATATCAAGGAAAAAAATTGCCAAGTAAAACTTATTATGTTGGAGGAGCAACCCTAGACCACCAAGGCACTTATATGCTATTAGAAACAGAGGGTGTAAAATCTACCGTTCCATTTATTATGCACATACCTGGGTTTTATGGTTATTTAACTACACGATTTTTTACGCAACCAGAACAATGGAGAGATGCTATTGTATTTAAATATTCTCCGAAGGAAATTAAAAGTATTGAAGTAAATTATTTTGAATCACCCGAGGAGTCATTTATTATCAGAAATACTGATAATAAATTTTCTATATCAAGTTTAGGTTCAAATGAAATAATAAAAAATGTTGATAATTCGATATTGACCGAGTATGTCTCAAGGTATCAAAAAATATACTATGAAATGATTGATGTAGAATCTTCCAAAGAAAGAATTGATTCCATTATAGCTTCACCGCCTTTTTTTAGTATTGAAGTAAAAGATTTTATGGGAGGAGGAAATAAAATGGTAGCTTACCACATGCCTAATTTCAGAACAACTCTAAATCACGATGGGGTAGAATTTTTATATGATGTAGATAGAATGTATGGCTACTTAAATAATGAATTATTTACCTACATTCAATTCGCCACATTTGACCAATTAAGATTGCCCAAGTCTTATTTTATTAAGAAAAAGTAATTATTTTTTCTTGGAGACAACCTTAATTTAAAATTTTCGTCTTTATTGTAGCCTGCGTTTATTCGGACAAAGGCATTACCTTTTTCTTATGAAAACTGTCCCGCTGAAAAGCGGGACTTTTTTATTTAATTTTACAATAATAATTTAATATTGTGTTAAACTACTGTATATCAATTAAATATTTAATATAATTGACTAATGGAAACCTAAACATTTAATAACAATAATTTGTTTTTTAAAGAAAAATTAAATACATTCACCTACAAAAGATGTCTATTTGAATAAAATTTAACAAATTAATGTTGTTCGATGGGTATGCTCTTGATTCTAAATGGAATGGAAAATACAAGGGAGAAACCTGTATGGAAGATGTTTACGTTTATCGTATAAAAGCTAAGGATGTGTTTAATGAATGGCATGAATACATTGGAAGAATCACACTATTAAAATAATACACCTTTTTTCTATAAATTTTAAAGATGAATAAAGTTCACATTTATACTATATTTTTTTTACTCTATTTCGGCGTAACTATCACCAAATCGAATGCACAATCATTTCCTAACCCTGCAACTTTATCTACAGGACAAGGAGCTCAAGGGACTAATGATCCGATATGGCAGGTTTCCGATTGGTTTTACACCTTACCACAAAGTCCATTAGCTCTTGGCTATTTACCTGCCTATATTTCTAATAATTGTGCCCCAGGATTATGGGTAGATCCTACCACACTTCCTCCTCCAGTAAATAATGGAAACTGGGTTTCTGGTTCTGACATGATTTGTACTGGTGTAATGGGATATCGTTTTTTTAGACTTACCTTAAACTTGCCGCCAGATTGTAATGGGAATAGTTTAGCTACTCAAGGGTCATATGTTTTATATATGGATGGTTATGCAGATAACATTTTAATAGATGTGATGATAAATGGGGTAAGTGAAAATTTACCCAATTTGCCTGGAGGTAGTTTCTCTGCAGGAACTCAAGTTAGTTTAACCATAGATGGACCTTGGGCACCAGGTGTTAATTATGTCGATTTTTTAGTTTACAATGGAGGAGGACCTTATGGATTGCTGATGGTTGCCAATTCCGTTGCTAGTTCAATGAGTGATAGTGATGGTGATGGAGTCTCAGATTTGAACGATATATGTCCTTGTGAGTTTGGAACTAATCCTTATGGCTGTAATGACCCATTAAATTTGAATAATTGTGATGCAGCACAAATTAGAGCTGCTTTTAGTGCTGCAGGTTGTGTAGAAATTTTTAGTTGCATGAGCTCCTGTAGTATGTATTTTTTAAATCCTCAACCACTTTCAGGTACTGATGCTCAAACTTTTGCACAAGGATTGGGAGCAAATTTAATTTCTATTCAAAATGCAGCCGAAAACCAATGCATTATTGATGATTTAAATGATAAAGGAGAGTCTGGTGTAATATGGATTGGCTTTAGTGATGAATTGGTGGAAGGAACTTATGTTTGGTATGACCAATCTCCAGTAGTTTATACGAATTGGGCAGCTGGAGAACCCAATCAATCTGGAAATGAAGATTATGTTCAAATTTATCCTAACGGACAATGGAATGACCTTGCATTTAGTGGTAGTGCAAAATCTATTATTGAAGTCAATCTTTGTCCTATAGTTGATGCAGGTATTGATCAAACGATTTGTTCTGGAACACCTACTACCATTACAGCGAGTAATACACTTTTTGGCTCTTTTCCTTACACTTATCAATGGACAAATGGTGCTCTGACGCAATCAACATCGGTATCGCCGATAGTTACAACTACTTATGGAGTCGTTTCAACAGATCGCTACAATTGTTTGGCTGCAGATACTGTTGTTGTAACTGTTTATGATAATCCAACAGTTACAGTTTCATCCAATAGTTTAGTCTGCGATGCAGCAATAGTTGCTACAACTAATTTTACTAGCCCAACTTTAAACACAACTTTCGATTGGACGAACGATAATATAAATATCGGTTTGGCAGCAAGTGGAACAGGAGATATCGCTTCATTTATAGCAACTAATACTACTACATCTCCAATAACAGCAAACATTACCGTTACACCAACTGCAAATGGTTGTGTAGGAACACCATCAACTTATACTATTACCGTTTATCCTTTGCCAACTGCTAATTTCAACTTTACTACAGTATGTTTTGGAACCGCCACAGCATTTGAAGATTTGTCTAACCCAAATGGAGGAATACTATCGACTTGGAGTTGGGATTTTACCAATAATGGTACGGTTGATAATAATACTCAAAATCCATCAAACATTTTTCCTACTGCTGGTAGTTATACGGTTGAGTTGTTAGTTGCTACCACATTGGGTTGTGCAGATTCAGTAACCTTACAAGTAGTAGTTAATCCAATTCCAGTGGCAAACTTTACTTTTGTTAATGCCTGTTTTGGAACTCCAATAGCTTTTACTGATAATTCATCTGTAACAAGTGGAACTATTACCAATTGGAATTGGAATTTTGGTAATGGCAATACATCCATCATTCAAAATCCAGCACAAAATTATAGTTCGGAAGGAGTTTATAATGTACAGTTAATAGCTACTTCTAATAATGGTTGTACTGATACAATTACACAACAAGTGGAAGTTTGGCCAATTCCAATAGCTAATTATAGTTCTACTGAAGTATGTTTAAACGCAGCTTCTCAATTTACAGATTCATCAACAGTATCAAATACATATACTGTTAATAATATCGCACAATGGAACTGGAATTTTAATGGACAAGGAAGTTCAGTGATTCAAAATCCTTCATTTATTTTTAACACAGCAGCTGTAAACCCTACAACATTAACGGTAACATCAAATAATGGTTGTTCTAATTCTATCACTTTAAATGTAACAGTAGATCCTTTACCACAAGTTATTTTTGGAAATCCAACTGCTGGCTGTGCACCAACTATGTGTGTTAATTTTACAAATAATTCAACAATTAATACAGGTACAATCGCATCGTGGCAATGGGATTTTGGAGATGGTTTTTCATCCTCGTTGATGATTCCTCCTCATTGTTATGAAAATAGTTCTTATTCAGTACTTCAAAATTTTGATGTCACCTTAACAGCTATTTCAGATAAACAATGCACTACCACAGTTATTCAACCAGCAATGATAACCGTTTACCCAAAACCATTAGCAGATTTTGACTACACACCATTAGAAACGGATATTTATGATAATGAAATAACTTTTATGGATCAATCAATTATTGCGAATTCTTGGAGTTGGAATATGGGTGATGGAGGTTTGTCAATTGAAAATAATCCGATACATATTTATCAAGACTCAGGGTTCTATTTAATTACTTTATCTATTGAAAATAGCTATGGTTGCAAAGATACCACTCAAAAAACAGTAAAAATAAATCCTGTATATACACTATTTATTCCCAATGCTTTTACCCCTGATGGAGATGGTATCAACGATTATTTTTTTATAGAAAGTTATGGGTTAACAGATTTGCAAACCATGATTTTTGATAAATGGGGAGAACTACTTTATGAAAGTCAACAGTTAAAATCGAAATGGGATGGATTTTATAAAGGAAAGAAATGTATAAATGACAGTTATGTTTATCGAATAAAAGCCAAAGACATTTTTGATGAATGGCACGAATATGTTGGAAGAATTATACTGTTAAGATAAAAAAAAGTGGCTGAAATTTCAGCCACTTTTTTTAATCTCTTAAATCGATGATTTCAAATTTTGGATACTTCGATTTGTCAAAGGCGAATTGGGTATCAGGAATAACAACGTCAGGAGTAAAAGATTTAACGGTGTAAGTAGTTATTGAACCATCTTTGCCATTTACTTTTACCTTGGTTATTTCATTTTTAACTGAGTTAACATACAACGTAATGGTGTGGTATGCTTTATCTTCAGCATTTTTTGGATATAAATTAATTAGATGCAACCCAGCTTCTTCTTTTACATATTTATAGTTGAACCCATTTTCATAAATGGTAAATATTTTGTTGGGGCTGATGTATTCTTCCTCACTTTTATCAGGAATAGTATTAATTTGCACTTCAGAGGCATCTTTTAAAACAGTATAAATACTCTTTCCATCACACATTACATCCTGTCCTTTAATGGATAAAAAATATTTATCTCCTTTAATTTGAATAGTACCAATCTGTGATTCATTAATTCCTTCTGTTTTATTACTAATTGTAAATTGAAATTCAGCTTTTAGCGTTTTGTAAGCTTTTGTTTTCAAGCTTACTTTATCTAGGATACCTTTTGCTTTTTCATCTTGTTGTGCAAAAGTAGAATAGGCTGTGATGATACTAAGTGATAATAAAAGAAATAAATTTTTCATTGGATTAATTATTTTCAAAGTTATGATTTCAAAATTTAGTTTTGTCCTAAGTCTTTCAAAAACTGTTCCAAAGTAGATAGATCAGTAATTAGCACTTGTCTGGCTTTACTGCCTTCAAAAGGACCAATTATTCCAGCTTCTTCCATTTGGTCAATTAATCTTCCAGCTCTGTTATACCCAATTTTCATTTTTCGCTGCAATAGAGATGCTGAACCCTGTTGATGTTGAACAATCATTCTTGCAGCATCGTCAAATAAGTTATCTTTATCTTCTCCATCAAAAGTACCTGTTCCTCCTGACGAGGCTTCACCAACAAATTCGGGAAGTGTAAAACATTCGGGATATCCTCGTTGGTTTCCTATAAACTCACAAATGGCTTCTACTTCTGGAGTATCTACAAAGGCACATTGCACTCGAATAAGGTCATTACCTTGAGAAATTAACATGTCTCCTTTCCCAATTAATCGATCGGCACCGCTTGTGTCTAAAATAGTTCTGGAGTTGATGCCCGAAGTAACTCTAAAAGCTATTCTACCCGGAAAATTTGCTTTAATAATTCCAGTAATGATATTGGCATCGGGACGTTGTGTGGCAATAATTAAATGTATCCCAATTGCTCTAGCCAATTGGGCTAAACGGGCAATAGGAGTTTCAACTTCTTTTCCAGCAGTCATTATTAAATCTGCAAACTCATCAATAACTAAAACAATATACGGCAAAAATTTGTGTCCGTTTTCGGGATTTAGTTTGCGTGCAATAAATTTCGAATTGTATTCAACAATGTTGCGAACTCCAGCTGATTGTAATAACTCATAACGTTGATCCATTTCAATACACAACGAGTTTAAAGTAGTAATTACTTTGTCTCTATCCGTAATAATGGCATCTTTAGCATCGGGAAGTTTTGCTAAAAAGTGACGTT
>PFUQ01000094.1 GCA_002790175.1 Flavobacteriales bacterium CG_4_9_14_3_um_filter_32_8 | reverse complement strand
AAAAAATGATGGAAATTTTAAAAGAAAATTTCTTATATCATTTTTTCTTTAATTTTTTTTAATGGAATTTTGACCAAAATAGATGCAAAATCAACCAAAATTAGCTTTTATAAGGAGCGACTAGTTAAAAATCAGTTAGAATTAGAAAAGATAGAATCCTCCCCAACCCCGAAATAAATTCGGGACTACGTAGAGGAACGAAAGAAAAAGTAAATTAAAAATAAATGTTAAGGAAAAAACTTATAAATATCATTCCTTTTGGCAACAACGATCAAAATAATGGAGTTTTCATCGGTTTGTTCAAATCCAATTCTATAATCGCCAAAACGATATCGGTAATAATTTTTAAATCCTTGAATTTTTTTAACGCTATGTATATCTCGAATAGATTCCACCGTTTTTACAGACTCAATAAATTTAAGAATGGCCTGTTTAATTTTTTTATCTTTTATTTTCTCAACACTTTTGGTAAAAGATTTATCAAAAAAAAACATTCATCACTCAGATAGTTTTTTAAGAACAATAGTTTCATCCTCTAGTTCATTAGTCCTTACTTCATTCATCAATTGTCCAAGTTTAATATCTTCTAGTTCAGAAGCATCTAAAACACTCATTTTTAAACCAAGTTTTTTAGCTAAGTCTATCAATAATTTAATAGTTGATTCCGATTTTCCTTCTAATAGAATTGTTGCCATAAGTTGCCGTTTAAAAAACAAATTTAAGAAAAAATGTCAGAAACTACCGAAATAACAAAAGAAACAACCCCCTCTCCAAAGGAGATGGCTGGGGAGAGGATGGATTTGAGCGATGGCGATTCTCCCCCTTCGGGGGAGTTAGAGTGGGCTTCGGAGCTGGTGGGGGCTTCTATCCGTTCGGACGAAGTTCAAGAAATTATTTCTGCTGTTCCCAATTGGATGATACGCTGGGGGATTACCTTGATTTTTGGATTAATTGTTATGCTTATTGGGTTGTCGTGGTTTATTAAATACCCTGATATTCTTTTTGGAAATACAACATTGACAACCATAGAACCTCCTGTAAAATTAGTAGTGAAAAGTTTGGGGAAATTAACCAATATTATACTTGCAGATGGTTCAAGAGTTGAGAAAAACCAAGTCATAGCCGAAATGGAAAACCCTGTGACGAAAGACGGAATTGAGTTTTTAAAAGAATATGTAGTAGAAATTAGAAATTATTTATCCGACAAAAATTCCGTATTGACTCCTACAAACGAAAACTTTGTTTTTGGTACAATGCAAACCAATTTTAATGACTTACAGAAAAACCTCAAAAATTTATAAGACCTAAAACAAAACAATTTTTCCATTCAAAAAATCAATAACCTGAAAAGCAAAATTTTTCAATATAAAAAGTTAGTGCAAATTTCATCTATTCAACTTGAACTTTTAAAACAAGAGTTGAAAAATGCAGAAGATAAATACAAATCCAACCAACAACTGTACGAAAAAGGAGTAATCGCAAAAATGGATTTTTATAAAGAAGAATCTGCTTTTCGTCAAAAACAAATGGATTTGGAAAGCTTAAAGAAATCTGCAACCGAACAACAAATAGCATTAATTAATTTGCAACAAGAGTTAAACGATGCTGAATTTCAACAAAGTGAAAATGAAAGAATTTTAACCAACAATATTCAAGCGAACTTATTAGAAATAGAGAACGGAATAGAAAATTGGCAACAAAATTATTCGTTTACTGCTCCTGTTTCGGGCAAGTTAGTTTGGTTAGAGAAAATACATCAAAACCAATTCATTGAAGCAGGAAAAAATCTTTTTGCAATTACTACCAACAACGAAAAATTCATTGCTTTAGCAACCATTCCTGCTGCTGGTTTCGGTAAAATACAAATAGGCCAAAAAGCAAGAATAAAACTCAATAATTATCCACCTTATGAGTTCGGGCATTTAGAAGGAATTGTTTCTAAAATGACTGAAATTCCTAACGAAAGCACCTATCAATTAGAAATAACTTTAAGTAATGGTATGACTAGTTCGTACAACAAATTATTGAGTTTTACGCCCGAAATGACTGGTACAGCAGAAATTGTTACCCAAGATTTGAGGGTAATGCAGCGTATTTTTAACCAATTCAATAAACTTTTTGATAGAAGTCCAACTATTCCCAATTCAGAAAGTAAAAAAAACCACTCATCTTTTTAACAAACCTTTGTGCATTTCTATAATCTTACAATTTCTTTAAGGAAGCCTGTTACAGTAAATTTGTAGCTTATGCTTGAAAGTGGTAATTCGTTGGAAAACATGGGGGTAAATCAATTTAATGATAACTCAACTTCTCATAAATGGTTGGAGGGTTTAAGGCTTGTTTATTTTTTAGGTATTGGAGGAATTGGCATGAGTGCTTTAGCTCGGTATTTTTTAGCACAAGGTTGTAAAGTGGTTGGTTATGATAAAACAAAAACCACATTAACCGAACAGTTAGAAAATGAAGGGATGATTATTCATTATCAAGAAGATATCAATCAAATTCCAGAATCAATAAAAAAGTTAGAAGAAGGAACATTAGTGGTATTCACTCCTGCTATTCCAACTGATAACAAAGAATTCCAATTTTTTAAAAAAAAAGGAATTCGATTGCACAAAAGAGCTGAGGTGTTGGGGTTAATTAGTCAGAACTATTTTACCATTGCCATAGCTGGAACTCATGGAAAAACAACAACTTCTTCAATGATAGCACATGTTTTAAATGAGAGTGGTGTTGATTGCAATGCTTTTTTAGGCGGAATTAGTATCAATTTTAATTCTAACTTACTGCTCAATGATAAAGCAAAAATAATGGTGGTTGAAGCCGATGAGTATGACCGTTCTTTCTTAACACTTTCGCCAGATATTGCGTTAGTAACTTCCTTAGATGCCGATCATTTGGATATTTATGGTGATAAAAATCAAATGGTTGCTACTTACGCTGCTTTTGTGGATAAGATAAAACCAGCAGGGACACTAATTTCAAAAAAACAACAATTAACCCATTTAAACAAACGTACAGATATCAACTATTTAAGTTATTCCGTTGCTGAATCGACTGATTTTTTTGCATCAAAAACTGAAATTGCAGCAGGTAATTATATAGTTGATATCAATAACCAAACATCAATAACCAAATCAGTAAAATTAGGTTTTCCAGGAATACACAATGTGGAAAATGCTATCGGTGCTTTTGCCATTGCAGACGTAATGGGAATTGATAAACAAAAAATTAAATCTGCTCTAGAGAGTTACCAAGGAGTTAAAAGAAGGTTTGAAACTCATATTAAAACCAAAAATTTAGTTTATATTGATGATTATGCACATCATCCATCAGAACTAGCAATGTGTATTAAATCAGTTAAGGAACTCTATCCTAATAAGAAAATTACAGGTATATTTCAACCGCATTTATTCAGTAGAACCAGAGATTTTTTAGAAGGTTTTGCACAAAGTCTTTCTTTATTGGATGAGTTAATTTTATTGGATATTTATCCCGCTAGAGAACTTCCAATAACAGGAATTACATCTCAATTAATTGCTGATAAAGCAACGATAGCCAATAAATGTGTGGTGAAAAAAGAACAATTGTTAACCTACTTGTCGGATAAAAAAATTGAAGTATTATTAACTCTTGGTGCTGGAGATATTGATGTTTTTGTGCAACCTATCACTGAATTATTATCAAAAAGAGTAAAAGTAGAATGAAGAAATTTTTTCAAATAGCAAGTTGGATAATTGTTACTGTTTCAACAATTGTTGCCCTTGGGTTTGTCAACAAATCACAACAACAAGCCACTTTTACAAACCCAATTATCACTATCGATTACGAAACTGAAAATAGATTTGTTGATGAGAGCGATGTTTTAACGCAAGTATTTACAAAAAAAGACACAGGAATTTTATTATTAAATCGTTTTGATGTGAATAGATTAGAAGAAAAACTATCGAATAATTTTTCAATAAAAGATGCCCAGGTTTATAAAACCATAGACGGAAAATTGATGATAACTATCAAACAACGCCGACCAATTGTCAGAATATTTTCTAATAACGAAAGTTATTACATAGATGAAGGAGGCGTTTTAATGCCTTTATCAACAAAATATACATCAAGAACTTTGGTGGTAAGTGGCAATCTTAACGAACCTTTTGGAAAAAGATATCGATTTAATTATGAACAGTTAAACGACACCTTGGTTGATAAAACAATCTTGGATGACATTTATAAAATTGCAAACTATATTGATAAGTCTGAATTTTGGAGAGCTCAAATTGAACAAATACATGTTAATAAAGAATATGACTTTGAGCTCATACCAAAGGTAGGAAATCATAAAATTGTATTCGGAGGAATAGAAAATTTTGAAGGCAAGTTTAATAAGTTGATGATTTTTTATCAAAAAGGGTTAAGCAAAACAGGTTGGAACGAATATTCAACCATTAACCTAAAATATAAAAATCAAGTAGTTTGCACAAAAAGGTATAATTAAAAATGGAAGCCAAAACAGCATCAGAAATAATAGTAGGATTAGATATTGGAACAACTAAAATTGTCGCCATTGTTGGTCGTAAAAACGAAAATGGTAAGTTAGAAATTTTAGGAATGGGTCGTTCCGAATCCATTGGAGTTTCTCGTGGAGTGGTTTCTAATATCGACAAAACAGTTCAATCCATTAAAGATGCCGTAGCAGATGCAGAAACAAAATCTGGTGTTGACATCAAAGTGGTTAATGTTGGTATTGCTGGTCAACACATCAAAAGTTTACAACACCGAGGAATTAAAGTGAGGAATAATACCGAAGACGAAATTAATCAAAACGACATCAACGCTTTAATTGAAGATATGTACAAACTGGTAATGTTACCAGGCGAAGAAATCATACATGTGCTGCCTCAAGAATATATTATCGATAACGAACAAGGGATAAAAGATCCAATCGGAATGGCTGGAGTTCGTTTAGAAGCTAACTTTCATATTATTACCGGACAAATTGCTGCGGCTAAAAATATTTACAAATGTGTGCATAAAGCTGGTTTAGAAGTCAACGATTTGATTTTAGAACCACTGGCTTCTTCCGAAGCAGTATTAAGTGCAGAAGAAAAAGAAGCTGGTGTTGCTTTAGTGGATATTGGAGGAGGAACAACAGATATTGCTATTTTTCAAGATGGAATAATTCGACACACCGCTGTAATTCCTTTCGGAGGAAATGCCATTACCGAAGATATTAAAGAAGGTTGTGGAATTATTAAAAATCAAGCAGAATTATTAAAATTAAAATTTGGTTCTGCATTAGCTACCGAAAGCAAAGAAAACGAAATTGTTTCAATACCTGGTTTAAGAGGAAGAGACCCTAAAGAAATATCATTAAAAACATTGGCTCAAATCATTCAAGCCCGAATGGAAGAGATTATTGAGAACATTTATTATGAGATTAAAAATTCTGGCTATGAAAACAAACTGATTTGCGGAATTGTTATCACTGGTGGAGGTGCTCAGTTAAAACATATTTCTCAACTAATAGAGTATGTAACAGGCATGGATACCCGAATTGGTTATCCTAACGAACATTTAGCAAAAGGAAATTCAGAAGAAATGACCAGTCCAATGTTTGCAACAGGAGTAGGGTTGGTTTTAAAAGGATTTAGTAACATAGAACCTAAAAAAACAACAGATACTGGAGAAGTTGTTGGACACTCTAAAAAAAGTAAGGGTGGTTTTTTTGAGAAAATTATGAAAGTTGGAGAAAAATTTTTCGACGACAGTGAGAATTGATGCGTAAATGTGCAGATTTTTGATTTACGATTTGGGATTTGAAAACTGTGAACTGAAAATAATAAACTATAAAAAATAAACTATGAAATTCGATTTACCAAAAGATCAGGCATCAATCATTAAAGTTTTTGGTGTTGGTGGTGGTGGTAGCAATGCTGTAAACCACATGTACAACCAAGGAATTACAGGCGTAGATTTTGTTATTTGCAATACCGATGCTCAGGCATTAAATCTAAGTCCTGTTCCTAATAAAATTCAGTTAGGTACAACATTAACCGAAGGCTTAGGTGCTGGTGCAAATCCTGAAGTTGGTAAAAATGCAGCAATCGAAGACATCGAAAACATCAAAGCAATTTTAGAGAAAAATACCAAAATGGTATTTATTACTGCGGGCATGGGTGGCGGAACAGGTTCTGGTGCAGCTCCAATTATTGCTGAAGCAGCAAGAGATTTAGGGATTTTAACAGTTGGTATTGTTACCATTCCATTTTCTTTTGAAGGTCGTAGAAGAAAACAACAAGCCGATGAAGGATTGGCAGAATTAAAAAAACATGTGGATACCTTGTTGGTTATCAATAACGATAAGTTAAGAATGATGCACGGTAACCTAAAAATGGGAGAAGCATTTTCTAAAGCTGATGATATTTTAACCATTGCTGCAAAAGGAATTGCAGAAATTATTACGGTTGCTGGTTACATCAATGTCGATTTTGAAGATGTAAGAACAGTCATGAAAAATGGTGGAACAGCTATTATGGGCTCTGCTGAAGCTGAAGGAGAAAATAGAGCGATGGAAGCTGTTACTAAAGCGTTGGCTTCTCCTCTGTTGAACGATAACGAAATAAAAGGAGCTAATTTCATTTTATTAAATGTAACTTCTGGTGATAATGAAATTACCATGGATGAAATTGATGAAATAACTGATTACATCCAAAACGAAGCTGGTTATACCGCCGAATTAATTTGGGGTAATGGAACTGATTTGTCGTTAGGAAATAAGGTTTCTGTTACCGTTATTGCTACAGGTTTTGGAGTAAACAATACGGATAACTTTGAGTTTGGAAAAAAAGTAGAAAAAAAAGTGTTCGACTTAAATACCGATGTTCCAACAACTATCACCCAGCTTATTGACGATGGTAGTGTTGAGAAAAAGATTACTGAAGTGACTAGTCATATTGAAGAGCCAACATTAAAAGAACAAGCTGAAGAACAACCAACTTTAAATTTTGAAACTCCTACGCAACAAGTAGTGGAAGAAGAAAAAGTAGTTTTTAATCTGAATGAAGATATTGAAGAAGAAGATTTTGTTGCCGAAAATGAAGATACTTCATGGAATTGGAATAAAGTGAATGTTGCCGAAACAGAAGAAAGTGATGAAGAAGATGAATTCGTTTTTAGCGAAAAATCTCCTGAAGATACTATTGAAGAAGAAAAAATTGAATTAGAAAGCAATACCATAGTTTGGAATTTACATGATGACTCTTCTGAAGAAATTAAAGCATCCTCCTCTGATTCTACCAATCAGCTATACGACAAAGAAGAAGAGAAAATTACTCCAGTTTACACTAATAAAATCCCAAACGAAGAACAACTAAAACGTTCGCAAGAACGAATTAATAAAATTAAAGAGTTGGGCATGAAAATGAAAACTCCTTCAGGCATCAACGATTTAGAAAATGAACCAGCTTATAAAAGAAGAAAAATCAACTTAGGAGAAATTCCTCATTCTTCCGAAAACCAAATTTCAAGGTTTACTTTATCTGAAGACAAAGATGGAATAGCTCGATTAAATGATGATAATTCTTTTTTACACGATAATGTAGATTAATAGAAAAGGGTAAGTTAATTTGTTTTAATTTAAAAGTCGCTTCTTATTTTAGGAGCGACTTTTTTTATTCCTCCTAAAAGTTTTAAAAAATTGTAAGTTTTTTTAAAAAGAAGAATACTACTTTTGAAACAACAACTAAAAAGCCAACACATGAGTTTAACAGAACAAATCAATACCGACATCAAAAAGGCAATGCTTGCCCGAGAAAAAGAAAAATTAGAAGCCTTAAGAGCTGTAAAAGCAGCTTTATTAATTGAAGCTACTAAAGATAGCAGTGGTGAAATTTCGGATGCAGTAGGGATGGATATTATTCAAAAATTGGTGAAACAACGAAAAGATGCTTCTACGATTTACAAAGAACAAGGACGAGAAGATTTAGCAAAAGTGGAAGATTTTCAAATCGGAATATTAAACATTTATTTGCCAGCTCAATTGAGTGAGGATGAGGTAAGAAAAGTAGTGAAAGAAACCATTGCTCAGGTTGGAGCAACTGGCCCACAAGATATGGGAAAAGTAATGGGACCTGTTATGGCAAAATTAAAAGGAAAGGCTGATGGACAATTAATTTCTGCTTTGGTAAAAGAAGAACTTTCGAAATAAACATTCTTCATCGGATGACTTCAAGTCATCCGATGAAGAATGAATAGGACAATCAATGTTGTACTATCAGTTTTCCGGCTTGATATTGATTAGATTCATTTGTTAAACTGTAATAATAAATTCCATCGGTAAAGTTTTGTACCGAAAAGGTAAATGTAGGAGTTGTAATCATCTTATTCTCCAAAATTACCTGCCCCATATTGTTATACAAGTTAAAACTGTAGTTGTCGTTACTAAAATCAGTTAATGAAACAGTAACATTATTCGAACTTGGGTTAGGAAAAATAGTAGCATTAATTGCTGTAGTTGAATAATCAACCATGCTAGTCAATAAATCATTGATATAAATACTATCGTTACATCCAGAAGCATCAACATTTCCATTAAAAGCATAATAATTTATTTTTGCATTGCCAGTAATATGAATTGGTAACGTGTTTAAATTAATGTTGTAATTAAATAAACCATTTAAAATGGGAATAGTGTCATAAAAAATAACTTTTCGTCTATCATAAAAAACGAAAGGACTTCCACCATCATTTGCTAAAGTTGAAATGGTGTCTTTACTGCCTTGTATCAACACAATTAAGTTTCCTGTAAACCACGATTGTAAAACGCCATTATCATCTTCTATTTGACCAGTGATGGTATTAACACTGCTATTTTGTAACGTATCAGGGTGAACAGCATTGACAACCAATTCTGGAAAATTTAAAGTAAGTGCTGGGTCTCCTAATAACGTAAAATTTCTATTGTTTTGGTCATTAGCATTCAGATTTTTTACTTCTTTAAAAACTTCGCCAATGGTTTTGTATTGACCATTTGCTTTATTAAAAATAGTATTGTAAGTGGTTTGATTTAATGTGAAATTAGGGGATGAAAAAACCAACCTTGTTGTTGAAAATGAAGCAATACTTCCTGCATTTGGTTTTAATAAAAATTGTTCTCCAAATGAGGTAAAAGAAGGGTTATCGTATCGACTACTTTCGGAAGTAGCTAAAATCATTAAAGGGTAATTGTTGTTGTTGAGTGTGTCTAAAGAA
>PFUQ01000012.1:9261-10842 GCA_002790175.1 Flavobacteriales bacterium CG_4_9_14_3_um_filter_32_8 | reverse complement strand
TTTTCAGTTATACCTTGTAAACCGGGCCCTACAACTTTATTACTTCCAACACTATGACATGCCGCACAATTTACTTTAAAAATTTTGGACCCATCTAACGTTTTTTCTTGAGAATATATAAATAATTGAAAGAATAAAAAAGAAAGGCTAAATAAAGTTGCTTTTAAGAGTACTCTTCCACTTATCATTTTGGATATCTTGCTCATAATAAAATAGTTACAATTATTTCGTAAAATTAATTATTAAATGAGTGCCAAAATTAATAGAATACCTTATTTTTTAATATGAAATGATAAAAATTAATACAATTTAGAATGAATCTAAATAATAATTATTTATGATTGTTGTCATTTTAAGATCTCCTATATTATGTTTATCAACATATAAAAATCGAGAATAAATGTAGCTAGATTAAACTTAATAATGGCTTATTTTTTGTTTTTAAAATCTTTTAAACAATTTTAAAAATTAAATGTAATTTTGAGAAATAACTAATTATTAAGTTCACATGTTAAGATTCTTTTTCATTTTTATTTCACTAGTCTTGTTTGAGCTATCGTATGCTCAAGAATTGAATAAAACTGATTCCTCAAACAATAAAAATACATCTATTGTACAAGATGTCCGACTGGTCGAATTGAGTGAAACATACCGCTCTTCTTTTAAGTTAATGGGGTACAGAATTCAAATCTTCTCTGGAAATAAAAAACAACCTGCTAGAGATGCTCGATTAGCTTTTGTTCAGATTTTTAACACTATTAAAGCTCATGAAATTTATGAACAGCCCTATTTTAAAGTTAGGGTTGGTGATTTTAAAACAAAAATTGAAGCATTAAAATTTAAAAATGAGCTAATTAAACATTTTCCCAATTGTTTTATCGTTAGGGATGAAATTGATTTTAAAGAGGGTATAAATTAAAAACCTGAAAAGAATACTCCTTTCAGGTTTACTATTTTTTAGAGTTAGTCTTCTTGTAAAAAAGCCTATTATTTTAGTTTTTGTTTTATTTCTATTTCTTCATAAGCTTCAACAATATCTCCAATTTTAATGTCATTGTAATTGGCAATATTTAACCCGCACTCATAACCTTTTGTAACTTCTTTTACATCATCTTTAAATCTTTTTAGAGAACCCAACACTCCCGTATAAACCACAATTCCTTCTCTAATTAATCTGACTTTACTGTTTCTAGTTATTTTTCCATCCTGAACCATACAACCAGCAATGGTACCAACTTTGGTAACTTTAAAAATTTCTCTAATCTCAACAGTAGCAGTAATTTTTTCTTCAATTTTTGCAGCCAACATTCCTTCCATCGCATCTTTAATTTCCCCAATAGCATCATAGATAATTGAATACAATCTAATGTCTATTTGTTCTCTTTCGGCAATTTTTCTTGCTTCAGCAGATGGTCTAACTTGGAAACCTATAATTATAGCTTCAGAGGCAGCTGCTAACATCACATCAGTTTCTGAAATTTGTCCTACTGATTTGTGAATCACATTAACTTCGATTTGATCGGTAGATAGTTTTTGTAATGAATCAGAAAGTGCCTCGATTGAACCATCAACATCACCTTT
>PFUQ01000012.1:1208-9239 GCA_002790175.1 Flavobacteriales bacterium CG_4_9_14_3_um_filter_32_8 | reverse complement strand
TTTTTTAGTTCTAACGCCTTGTTCTCTTTGTAATTGTAATCTTCTTTCGGCTATCGATCTAGCTTCTTTTTCATCATTCATTACATGAAACTTATCACCAGCACTTGGTGCTCCATTTAATCCTAAAATAGATACAGGGATAGATGGTCCTGCATTCATAATTTTTACTCCTCTATCATTAAACATGGCTTTTATTTTACCACTGTAACAACCTGCTAAAACAACATCTCCTACTTTTATAGTACCTCCTTGAACCAAAATAGTAGAAACATATCCTTTGCCTTTATCTAATTCTGATTCAATAACAGTTCCTATTCCATTTTTGTTTGGATTTGCTTTTAATTCTAAAATTTCTGCTTCCAACAACACTTTTTCTAACAAGTCAGCAATTCCTTCTCCTGTTTTGGATGAAATGTTTTGACATTGAAATTTCCCACCCCAATCTTCCACTAGTATATTCATAGCGGAAAGTTCTTCTTTAATTTTATCGGGATTGGCAGTTGGTTTATCAATTTTAGTAAATGCAAATACTATAGGAACTCCTGCTGCTTGAGCGTGATTAATTGCCTCTTTGGTTTGAGGCATCACATTATCATCTGCGGCAACAACGACAATTACAACATCCGTAATTTGAGCTCCTCTGGCACGCATTGCTGTAAAAGCCTCATGTCCTGGTGTATCTAAAAAAGTGATTTTTTTACCATCCCCAACTTCAACCGAGTAGGCTCCTATATGTTGTGTTATTCCTCCAGCTTCACCAGAAACAACATTTGCACTTCTAATGTAATCTAACAATAATGTTTTACCATGATCAACATGTCCCATTACAGTTACAATTGGTGCTCTGTTTTGTAAGTCTTTTGGATCATCTTCTTCTTGAGTATCGATGTCAATATTTTCTGTTGCAGAAACAAATTCTACCGAAAAGCCATACTCTTCTGCAATAATTGAAAGGGTTTCCGCATCTAATCGTTGATTAATTGACACAAACATTCCTAAACTCATACAAGCTCCAATGATATCATTTACACCAATATTCATCAAACTTGCCAATTCAGTAACAGTAACAAATTCGGTTACTTTAATTATTTTCTTTTCTGCTTCTTGTATTTCTAAATCAATGTCTTTTTGTTCACTTGCGGCAACTCTCTTTTCCTTTCTATATTTTGATCCTTTACTTTTTCCTCCTCCAGTTAATCTTGCTAAAGTTTCTTTTATTTGAGCCTGAACTTCTTGTTCGGTTAATTCTGCTTTTCTTTCTACTCGTTCTTTACCTTTACCTTTAGTAAATGGTTTTTTCTTAACCTCTACAGTAGCTACAACGTCAATTTTTCTAGTAATTCTTTTTCTTTTTTTCTTATTTTGATGTTCAATTTTTGCAGGATTCGGAGTAGAACTTTTTTTCTCTATAGGTAATTCAATTTTTCCTAAAACTTTAGGAGCATCTAGTTTTTCATACTTAGTAAGTATTTCTTCGTTAGATCTTGTTTCTGAATGGTTGGGTTCTTTTTTTATCTCCTTAGTTATCTCTTCTTTAACTTCTTCTTTAACTTCCTCTTTTATTTCTATTTGAGTTTCCTCTTTTTTAATAACCTCACTTCTTTTTTCTGGACGAGTTCTTAAATTTAATTTCCCTAAATCTATTTTACCAATTACTTTAACATCCTTGGATTTTTCGACATCTTTCGCTTCTTCTTTTATTTCATCTTCAACAACTTGTTCTTGCTCTTGTTCTTGCTCTTCTTTTACTTTTTCAACAGCTGTAGCTTGAACTTTGGCTAAGGTTATTGTTTCTTTTTCTGTTCCTATAGAAACTTTTTTTGATTCTTCTTTTGCACTTTTCTCTGATTGAAATTCATTCAGTAAAACGGTATAGGCTTCAGGTTCGATTTTTGTATTAGGATTGCTTTCTAAATCAAAACCTTTAGTTGCCAAAAACTCAACAAGAGTGTGAATTCCAACATTAAACTCTCTTGCTACTTTACTTAATCTTTTTGTCGTTACTTGTTCAGCCATTTGCTTTTACTCTTTTTCAGTCAGTATATTAAACTAAGGTATAAATTTTCTTTTAAAAATCTAAAAAATGTTTGTTAATCTTCAAACTCTTGTTTAAGAATATTCCTCACATCTTCAATTGTTTCTATTTCTAAATCTGTTCTTTTTACCAACTCCTCTACCGAAAGTTCTAAAACACTTTTTGCAGAATCACATCCAACAGATTTTAATGCCGTTAATACCCAATCTTCTATCTCGTCAGTAAATTCGTCTAAAGCTACGTCATCAGTATCATTCTCTTCCATATCTCTATAAACATCTATTTCAAAACCAACTAGTTTGCCAGCCAATTTAATATTGTATCCGCCTCTTCCAATGGCTAAAGAAACCTGGTCTGGTTTTAAAAATACCTCGGCAGTTTTTTTATCTCTATCTAATTTAATGGCTGTAATTTTTGCTGGGCTTAATGCTCTTTGTATAAATAGTTCTGTATTGGTTGTATAATTGATAACATCAATGTTTTCATTTCTCAACTCTCTAACTATTCCATGTATTCTTGCTCCTTTCATTCCAACGCAAGCTCCAACTGGATCAATTCTATCGTCGTAAGATTCTACTGCAACTTTTGCTCTTTCGCCTGGTTCTCTAACAATTTTTTTGATGGTTATTAATCCATCATATATTTCCGGAACTTCTAGTTCAAATAATCTTTCTAAAAATAATGGTGATGTTCTGGATAAGATAATTAACGGTTTATTATTTTTCATCTCCACCTTAACAACTACAGCTCTTACAGTATCTCCTTTTTTAAATCTATCGTTAGTTATTTGTTCACTTTTTGGAAGAATTAACTCATTGTCTTCATCGTCCAAGATTAACATCTCTCTTTTCCATACTTGATAAACTTCGCCTGTAATTAAATCCCCAACTCTATCTTTATATTGAGCATAAATATTATCTTTTTCCAACTCTAATATTTTAGACATTAAATTTTGTCTAAGAGATAACACAACTCTTCTTCCAAAATCATCCATTTTTACTTCTTCCGAAACTTCTTCTCCAATTTCAAAATCAGGTTCAATTTTGATGGCGTCCGAATAAGCGATTTCTTTATTCTCGTCTTCTACTTCACCATCAGGTACAATTTCTCTATTTCTCCAAATTTCTAAATCTCCTTTATCTACATTTACGATAAAATCGAAATTTTCATCATCTCCAAATTTTCTTTTTATAGTAGCTCTAAAAACGCTTTCTAAGATATTCATCAACGTTGCTCTGTCTATATCTTTGAATTCTTTAAATTCTTGAAATGAATCTATTAAACTTAAACTTTCCATTTTTTGGGTTATTTATTTAAACGATATTAATATTTTGGTTTCTTTTATGGTATTCATTTTTATTATTTCTTGCTTAAGAACAGTTAGTTTTTTCTTTTTCCCCTCCACTTTTTCTTTTTGAGAAAATTCAATGGTTATGTTGTCTGCTCCAACTTCTTTTAACTCGCCTTTTAACATTTCTCCATCGGTTAAAACAACAGTTACATTTCTGCCAATGTTTTTCACATACTGTTCTTTAACTCGTAAAGGTTTATCTAATCCAGGTGAAGAAACATTTAGCTCAAAATCTTCATTTTCCCGATCTAAATTATGTTCTATTGTTTTACTAAAATTAACACAATCTTCAACAGTAATACCTTTGTGGCTATCAATTTCTAATAAAATATTATTTCCTGCCCTTACTTCTAATTCAACAACAAAACAATTATCTTCTGCTAACTTTTCTTTTATTAATTCTTGTACTTGATCCTTTGTTATCATTTTTTTTGAAAAAAAAGAGGGAACTTTTCGTTCCCTCCAATCACCTTCATATTTCGTAGGTGCAAATATAATTAAATAATTTGTTTTTACAAGTTAAAAACTAACTAAAAAATTATTCTCCAATAACTTCAAACTTAATTACGGCATCAACATCTTTATGAAGTCTTATTGATGCTTCGTAAGTACCTAAAGTTTTAATTGCTTCCCCTCTAATTTTAATGTATTTTCGATCAACTGTAAGCCCTAATTTTTCAATGGCTTCCGCTAATTGAATGGTATTGATAGAACCAAAAATTTTGCCGTTTTCTCCTGCTTTTGCAGTTACTTTAACCACCATTGTATTTAACGCAGCAGCAGTTTGTTGGGCTTCGTCTTTAATTTTTTTATCTTTTACAGCTCTTTGTTTTATGTTTTCTGCCAATACTTTTAAAGCAGATTCAGTAGCCAAAGTAGCTACTCCTTTAGGAATTAGAAAATTTCTTCCGTAGCCGTTTTTTACATTAACAACTTCGTTGGCAAATCCTAAATTTTCTATATTTTCTTTTAATATTACTTTCATGTTTTTGGTTTAAAGTTTAGAGTTTCGGGTTAAGAGTTTCGGGTTAAAAGTTTAGAGTTTAAGACTTCCCCGTCACCTTCACCTGTCCCTTGTACCCAACACCTATTTCATCATATCTGCAACATAAGGCATTAAAGCAATATGTCTTGCTCTTTTAACAGCTTGTGATACTTTTCGTTGGTATTTTAAAGATGTTCCTGTTAATCTTCTTGGCAACAATTTACCTTGTTCATTAATAAATTGAAGTAAGAATTTTTCATCTTTATAATCAATATATTTAATTCTATTTTTTTGAAATCTACAATATTTCTCTCTATTTAACTCAATGTTAGGGGGAGTCAAATATCTTATTTCTGATGAATTTTCAGTCATACTTTTTTAATTTTACGTGTTTAACTTAATCTTTTTTGGTTCTTGTTTTTCTTGATTCAGCAAAAGCTATTGCATGTTTGTCCATAGAAACTGTTAAGAAACGCATTACTTTTTCGTCTCTTTTTAGGTTTACCTCCATGTTAGCAATTTTTTCACCTTCAGCTTCGTATTCAAACAAATGATAAAAACCTGTAGATTTTTTTTGAATAGGGTAAGCTAATTTTTTTAACCCCCAATCTTCTTCATGTAAAAGTTTTGCACCAAAACCTTTCAAAGATTCTTTAAATTTTACAACTGTTTCCTTTACCTGCTCTGCAGATAAAACGGGAGTTAATATGAAAACAGTTTCATAACGTCTTGTCATTTCCAATTTTTTTTAATTAAACGATTCCTTTTTAAAAGGACGGCAAAACTAATAAAAATAAATTGATTGGCAAATTGTTTAGGGTAAAGAAAAAAAATAAAACCCAATTTGCTAAAATAATAACAACTACTGAACAACTATTTTTTGAGTAAGCACATTATCACCACTAATCACTTTTATTAAATACATTCCTTTAGGTTGCATTGAGATATCAATTTCCATTTTATTTGTAGCCATAACTTTGCTAACTAGTTTTTTACCCATTATATCATACACCCCCATTAATGAATTTCCATCTTTGTCGGCAATTTCTATATTAAAAATCCCTGTGTTAGGGTTGGGGTATATTATTAACTGGTCGCTATGATATTCTTCATTTAGCCCAACTGTAGAAGCAAGTTTTGCAAAAAAGAAATCATCTAGTCCAGCACCTATAAGCTGAAAATTACCAAGATTCGTAATTCCTCCCAAAGTATCTTCAATTGCACCGGTAACATAAACTTCTCCTAAACTATTAACAGCTATACCATTTCCATTATCATTCCCAAGACCTTCAATATTTTTTATCCATGCCTCATTCCCCTGAGCATCATATTTCAACACAAAAACATCAGCATAACTGAACCAAACACCCAAATTATTATAGGTGGTGTTTGCAAAAGTGAAACTCGGACTATCAAATCCTCCAATTACATAAGTTCCACCACTTGCATCAATAGCTAAATCAACAACCCAGTCTTCAAATATACCCCCAGCATTTTTAGCCCAAATTACTTGACCTGATGAATTATACTTAACCAAAAACAAATCATAATCTCCATTAGAAGTAAGAGTAAAAGAATCGAATGTAATTCCTGTTGAAAACATTCCTAAAACATACACATTACCATTATTATCAACTTGAACCACAGTTCCATTATCTCCTGATGTATTTAATCCGTTTTTTAGCCAAAGTACATTACCTGAAGTGTCTAATTTTGCCACAAACATATCATCTGAATTTGCAGATGCACTATTTATAATTGTAGATGTGCCTATTGTTAATGAACTTCCAAAAAAACCACCCGTAAGATATACTCCAGTTTCGTTTACAAAAACATAATGAACTTGGGGAGATGAAATTGAACCTGTAGTTGTTATAGTTTTAGACCAAATAAGACTTTCTGACACGTTGCGTTTTTCAAGTGTAGCTACGCTAGCTGTTGCTATTATAGAATAACTATTCAAATTATCATCTATTGCAATTATACTAGCATTTAGATTACTGTTCAAGTTGTTTTTTGCCCAAATTACCTGACCGCTTGAATTATATTTTGCAGTAAAAAAGCTGTAACTGCCTGAATTAGTTAATGTGGTTGTGCCTATGGTAAGCGTTGGGCTTGAAAATCCACCGCTAACATAAACATCATTGTTTTTATCAATTAGTAGTTTAACTGCAAAATCAGTAGCTTGACCATTAATACTTTTTACCCAAATCAATCCTCCATTTGGATTGTATTTTGCTAAAAAAATATCATCATCACCTGCATTAATAAGTGTTACTCCTTCAATAGTAATGTCAAAATCTCTAAACACTCCCAACACATAAATATTTCCTTGAGTATCTATGACTATATCTTTTCCAGCATCTTGTCCACTGCTCCCACCAATTTTCGCCCATTGCCAATTTGGGGACTGTGCATAAAAAGCACTAGGCAATACTACCACAATGAACAAAGCTATTTTAATTGCTATTTTTTTCATCTCTACTATTTTAATATCCCATTTTTACCACCTTGCCCTTATAGCTTTGCTCACCAACTTGTAAGGTATAAAAATAAGTACCTGCTTTTAGTTCGTTAATGTTTAAACTAAAATGTTGGTTCCCTTCGGTTGGTGGTGTATAATTTTCAGTTTTTACCAGTCGCCCTGTAAGGTCGTAGAGGGTGAAAATAGCATTAGTTAAGAGGTAATTGGTATAGCTGATGTTTATTAGGTTGCTGGTTGGATTGGGGTAAACGTATAACCTTGCAATTTCTTTTTCGTCCGTTGGGGTGTAGCCATATAATTCTTTTGCTAATTCGTGCATCAACGCCTCTATTTCTTCTTGGGTTAATTGTTCTCCTGCACTTTGGCGTAAATTGTAATTTCCAACATTGGTGCAATCATCAATACGAATATCTACATCTGAGCCTTCTTTTATATCCACATTGGTTTGTAAATCGATACTGTTGCCAGCTATCATGCGGTAATGAGCTCCAGATTCTACTATTAAATCGGTTGCCACAATATTTTGAGTAGCTGCTTGGGTTACCTGTTGGTAATTGGAATAAATATGGTCGTTTACCAATCCAGGATAAGTTACATCAGGCATCCATTGTATTCCATTTTCAGGCATTCCATTAGTTGGGTTAAATGTATAACCTATGTTATAAACCGCTATATTATTCATATTAAAATTTAAGGCATGAGTATATTCATCATCATCATAATTACCTGGTTGGCCCCAAAACCCAATACCATAAGTTCTGTTAATATAACCTAAGTTAGAAGTAGTATAACCGGTATTAAAATCAGCATCACCTGTATTACCTGGTGCAAAAATATCTTTTCTAAATTGCTGCATATTGTAAAACACAATATCATTTACTGCCCACCAACCTATGTCTGGAGTTGACCTTGTTAAATCATTCACGTCATTATTATCCGTTACCTTAGCAGCCGAAAAAGCAATCGCATCCGTACTCCTAGCTGTAATGTATTCACTTATTATAGCTCCTTTACCTGTTAACACAAAAATAAACTTGCCTGTTAAGTCACCCATGCTGGGCCAATTGTTTTGCTGAGCAGCAATTCGCATGTCTCCAAAACTATTTCCGATTAAATCCTTCGGCTTATAAATGTTGTTAAAACCAAACTTCTGTATTAATAAGGCATCGAATATG
>PFUQ01000012.1:0-1160 GCA_002790175.1 Flavobacteriales bacterium CG_4_9_14_3_um_filter_32_8 | reverse complement strand
ATGGGGTCGTGGTTGGGATAAGTATTGTGCCAATTTACCAAATCATCTAAACAAACACTAAAATTTTGATTACCACTACCACAGTTATTATCATTATTAACTACAGAAACATTATTAGTATGAGCAACTTTCCAATCATTAGGTGAGAATGTAGGAGGAAAAGGTAGGTGTGCATCTAATTCCAATACTCGAGTAAAAAATAACGTAATAGATAATGGAAGATTATGTTGGAAAGTATTATGACCAGCCTTGCGATATACATTATTTAATTTTGCACAGTTCATTATTGGATTAGCAATTTCAGTACTCATACTTTTTTGAGTTAAATTAAGTTGCTGTCCTAAATTGGTGATAACCGATAACCGATAAGCATACTTTGCCCCTTGTATAAAATCTTCATCAATATAATTTCCAAAGCCAACACTATCTGTTAGGATAAATGATGTTAATGGACTAAATACAGGGGTTCGATCGGCTGTTAGGGTTGCTTTTTCTATCACTATTTCTCGAATCTCATTGTAATTAATAGCAGGGAAATTGAATAATTCGATAAAATTGGTAGAATCTGTTGGTACAAAATTATCAGGATAGATTTCGAAAACAGTAAAAACACCTACTGAACCTTCGGCAACATTTACGGACATATTAGCTACGGTAAATTTTACTTGGATTGCTTTAACATTGATTATCATGATAAATAACGTAACTGAGAGAATGATGTATTTTTTCATATTTTCTATTTTAACAAATTACTATTTTTTAATTCTTATTCTAACAAAAATAAATGAAGTTGATAAAGTCTTTATCCACCTATCAGAAAGATTTATAGTACCATAATCTATATTTGTTCCAATGGAAACCATTGGAGAAATTTTGATGATGGTTGCAAACGAAAGTCCAAAAAATGGAGATTGAAAATTTGCGATATCTACAATCCTATATGGTAATGCTAATCGTAATCTTCCAATAAATTGCATTCGTTTTATATGATAATAGTTTATACCAAAAGTAACACCTAGCATTTCAGCATAAGCAGCTGCATATTGTCTTTGATTAGTTTGAGTAATGAAATAATTATAAATAAATCCACCTTGAATACCATAAATAAAAGCGTATTTCTCATTGATAGGTTTTGTTTCGTTTATACCAATCCCTAAAAG
>PFUQ01000191.1 GCA_002790175.1 Flavobacteriales bacterium CG_4_9_14_3_um_filter_32_8 | reverse complement strand
CTTTAAAGCATTAGTTTTATTGACTTTTCAACTTTCTTTTTAACATTTGTCTGCGGATTTAAGGGACATCAATTTATCCTTTCCTATTCTTTAATGGCTTAAAAATTCAAAGTTATATATCGATTATTGGAAAGCTGAATAATTAATAGGAAGTGAATCCCTTGTGAAATTCTATGTTTTTTAGTACCTTCGTGCAACTTATTTTAAGTAAAAACCGTCAATTACATAGATAAAATTATAATTATGAGAAATTTATTACTTGCATCTTTATTTGTAGCTGTTTCATTTTCGGTAACAGCACAAAGTACATCTTCAACCTCAAATGAAGTGCAATCTTATCAAATAATGAAAGAACAGGGAACATTGCCTACTAATTTTCAATTTACTAATGCGGCAACTATTTTTGCACCATCGTTAAAAGATTTAAGAGAAAGTGCTACTAATTACAAACAATCAGGTGGTTGTGGATGTTATGTAGCTCCAGATGCCACTTACACCTTAGCTATGGCTCCCAATGATGATGGAAGTACTGGTTCGCTCTCCATTCCTTTCAACTTTTGTTTATACGGAACCAACTATACCAATTTATTTATCAATAACAATGGAAATGTCTCTTTTGGAACAGCTTATTCGACTTTTTCTTCTAGCCCTTTTCCAAGTGCCAGTTACGTAATGGTTGCACCTTTTTGGGGTGATGTGGATACTCGAGGTGCTGGTACTGTACAATATAAAATTACACCAACTGCAATGTATGTCAACTGGGAAGGAGTGGGTTATTATAGTATGGCTGTAGATAAATTAAATTCTTTTCAGCTAATTATTACTGATGGAACTGACCCAGTTTTACCTCCAGGTAATAACATAGCATTTTGTTATGGTGATATGCAATGGACTACAGGCTCTGCATCAGGTGGTGTAAATGGATTCGGCGGAACACCTGCAACAGTTGGTGTTAATAAAGGTGATGGTGTTAATTTTATTCAACTAGGTCGTTTCGATCAGCCTGGTGCTGCTTATGATGGTGGTGGCGGTGCTAATGATGGCGTAAGCTGGTTAGACAATCAATCTTTTTTCTTTAATGCTTGTAGTGGAACCAATATTGCTCCAATTGCCAACTTTACTCCTGCCCTTTTTAATGGTGGCGGTGGTGCTTGTGATACCCTTCGAGTTTGTGGAATAAATGATACATTACTTATCAGTTCTCTTTTTTTATCACCAGAAATCGGACAAACTACAACTGTAGCAATTAATTTATATGGTACCCCTGGATTTTCAGTTTTGACCAATACGCCTGGAAACCCAGCAAATTCAACCGTACAAATTATTGCCTCTCCAGCAAATGCTGGCATGAACACCATTACCTACACCGCTACAGATGATGGAATTCCCGCACAAACCACCATAGTTAATCTTAATATTTTTGTGGATACTACTGGCTTATCCGCCTTTAACCCAGTTATTACTGGAGTACTCGATTTTTGCGATGGAGGATCAACTACACTAACCGTAAGTCCTACTAACTTTACTTCTTATATTTGGAATACAGGTTCTATTGACACTTCTATTTCTGTTACGAATGGTGGTGAATACTGGGTGACTTCCGAATTAAATGGTTGTTTTAAAACAGTTATGGCAGACGTAGTAGAGAATCCACTTCCAACTCCAGCTATTTTAGGTGCTTTATTTACTTGCAGTAGCAATCCAACAACTTTGTATATAGATTCTGCCAGTTTATATACCTCTTACACTTGGTCGAATGGAAGTACCAACGATTCTATTGTGGTATTAAATGGAACATATAGCGTTACTGTAACCAACTCTTTTGGTTGTACAGCAACTTCTCCTTCTGTAGTCGTTGTAAATAATAATCCTACAGTTAATATAACTGGAAATGCTACATTTTGTCAAGGAGATAATACTACACTTACCGCTGTTCCTTCTATCCCTTCTGGAGCAACCTATTTATGGTCAACTGGAAGTTCAAGTTCCTTTATTAATGTGAGTTCTGCTGGTAACGTATGGGTTACTGTTAATTATAATAATGGCTGTTTTGCAAATGATACATTTACAGTTGCAGTTATTCCAACTGTTTTTGGAAGTCAAAATGTTAGCATCTGTCAAGGAGATAATTATACTTTGCCTGGCGGTTTAGTGGTTAATCAAGCTGGTATTTATATTGACACGCTTACTGTTTCTCCATTTGGTTGTGATAGTATTGTTACCACTAATTTAACAGTAACTCCGTTAGCCAATGCAACCATAACAGCTATTGGACCAAAATGTGAAAATAATTCAGTAGTTACTTTAACCTCCGCTAATGGAGGAGGTACTTGGAGTGGAAATGGAATTACCAACTCTTCTACTGGTGAATTTAATCCAGCTGTAGCAGGAATTGGACAACATTTAATAACCTACACCATCGGTGGTAATTGTGGAAACTTAGACACCATGATTATTACAGTTAATCCTGTACCTAGTTTTTCACTAGCTCCAATTGAAGACACTTGTTTGGCTTTTAGAGGAACTATTTTCTCAACAATTATTTCCGGAAGTCCATCATATAGTTACTACTGGGATAGAGGTGATGTTACTCCAAACCTATACAATGTATTATCTGGTACTTACACACTTACTGTTACGGATGGCAATAATTGTGCTAAGTCCATCCAGGTTTTTGTTGACAATATGGGTGATGATTGTAATATCATTGCTCCAAACGTAATAACTCCAAACGGTGATGGCTCTAACGATTACCTTGTTTTTGATGGATTAGAACATTATCCAGGAAGTTCATTAGTCATATTTAACAGATGGGGAAATAAAATTTTTGAAAGCAGCGATTATCAAAATAATTGGGGACCAAAAGATATTTCTGATGGTACTTACTTCTACATTTTAACTCCTGGTGGAAATATGAAAGTGGATATTATTAAAAGTACGGTTAGCGTATTGAAATAAAACACACCTAAAACAAAAAAAATTAAAAGCTCTGATACCATCAGAGCTTTTTTTATAAATGACCAGCCAATACCACGGTTTTTTTAAAACTTTTTACATCTCCTTTTAAATCAAAAGCCTCCACAAAAATGATGTAAATTCCGATACCTGCTTTTTCGTTGTTTTCGTTGATACCGTCCCAACTAAAAGTACCCGTTGTGCCTAACAACTCGCTTTTCACCAAATTTTTGACCAATCTGCCTTTTGCATCATAAATAATGATGGTAGCAACATAACCTGGCTCAGGAAAATTATAAGTAATATTTACAACATCATCAACACCATCGTTATCAGGCGAAAAAGTTAATGGGTCGATAATAATATCGCCACCGTCATTATTGGTTTTTAAATATTGAGAATTTTCATAACCAGGGGTTGCAAAACCAACATCTTCTGCTGCTGAATGCCAATTGGTGACATCGTTGGTTGGTCGATTATAATCAATTCGTTCTAACGAAACACCATCAAAACTAGTCAACAGTGCAAAATGCATAGTTTCATTGTAACTAAAATTATCAACCACCATATTTAAGTTATTAATGAGGTAAACATCTCCTTTATCATTGTTATAAGTAGGCATACTTGTCATTTGTAAAAATGTTGAAGTAACTGAATTTAGATATTCTTGAGCAACATTGGCAGTATTGGTAGAAAGTAAAACAAATTCGCCAGGCAACAGTAATTTAGGTTTAGTAATGATGGTTTGATAATTATCAATGCTATCGTTTTCGAGGTTAGCTAAACTCCAATTTTGCAGGTTAATAAATTTATTAGAATTGTTATAGAGTTCTACAAAATCGGAGCCTCCAGTAAAAGGATTAAACAGTACTTCATTAATCACTAAATCATCAGCAAATCCTTGTTCGGGCAACGCAAAAATGGCAGTATTGTCTGAGCCTATTCCGTTTCCAACACAATCAAAAGCACCTGTAACAGTTACAGTGTATTTTATTTGAAAAGTTAGTTTATTGCTGAGGTTCAATTGTACATTTTTATTATCAATTACTTGAATGGTGGTAATAGCAATTCCATTGTCAATCGTGTAAATAGCTGCTAACATTCCAGCAGCATCAATAATTTCGCTAAATGTGAGTGCTACTGTTGAATCGTTGGTGGCATTTGCTTCCAATAATTTTGGTAACACCACATCAGGGTTAGCTCCAAAAGCAGTATTTTGTGTTCCAGGAGTTCCACCAAACCATTTGGTAGAAGCTATCCAGTTTTCTGTTTCACCACAAGGATTATTGGGATCTTTCATTTCTAAACTCCAACCACCATCTTTTTTGTTATCGTCTTGATACCAAGTGTCGTAGTAATGGACTTGATGAATTAAAGTGGTATCTGGAGCATACAAAGTTATCTCATCGTTGGCATTATTTAATGAAGGAAAACTATTGACAGTAATGACTTTTCCAAAAGGGGTAAATTGATTTTTAAAACCATCGTCACAAATAATAACATATTCACCAGGTAATATTTTTCCTGCATTTAGTTGATCCATGCTGGTTAAGTCGGAAATCCAACAATTGGTTAAGTCAATAATTTTTGTGGTGTTGTTGTACAATTCTAAATAATCTTCAGATGGCAGCCCCATGGTTGGTGATGGGTCTGGAAATAATTCAGTAATAACAATTTCGTATTTTGTAGGAGCTTTTCCAATTCCAAAATCAATGCTATTTGGAGTTAGTAAATTACCAGAACAATCATTAGCACCAACAATAGTTAACGTATAAACCGTAGAGGAATCCAATGCGGGTGCAACTGTTAAAGTTACTCCCTGCAAATTACTATTCACCGAAACTAAAGTTACTAAGATGCCTCCAGAAATGGTGTACGTTGCATTGGCTAAGCTTGTGCTATCCATTGTTTCATTTAGCAACACATTTAGTTGGGTAGTAGAAATAATGGAAATAGTAGATATAGTTGGTGCTTGTGTATCTGGCAAGGTATCAAAAACAGAATTTTGAGCACTAGGAGTTCCTCCGTCAACATTCATTGAAGACGTCCAGTTAGCTGCATTGCTACAAGGATGAATGGGATTTATTCGTTCCAACGTCCAACCACCATCGTCTTTAATATTATCTTGATACCAACTGATGTCATAGTTAACGATATCTAAAATAGAACTGTTATTGTCTAACAAACTCAAACTATCTCCACCATTGGTAAGTGCTGAAAAAGAACTTATACCTATTACATCGCCATAGGAAGAAAACGAGGCGGTGTCATTTATATTACAAAGGATAACATAGCTATTTGGAAGAAGGGTGAAGTTGGGAAGTGATTTAATCGTTGTGGTATTCACAAACTTCCAATTCGTTAGGTTAAAAGGAGTATTGGAAGTATTGTAAAGTTCAACAAATTCAACGGCGGGCAATCCAATTTGAGGAGTAGGGTCGGCAAATATTTCGTTAATCACCACATCTCCTGAATTTGGAGTAGAAATAACCAAATAAGTAAATGGTGACACAATTGTAGTAATAGGATTAGCAGCAGTATCTTCCACATTAATAATGGTTAAGTTATAATTTTGACCATTGGTAAAAGGAGTGGAAAAAGTTAAATGTACCAATGAAGAATCGACCAAATCTCGAACTGCTGCACTTGGATTCCCAATGCCTAAATCGACCGAATAATTGGTAAGCGTTTGAGCAATTGCTAAATTAACGGGTTCGTTAAAATAAGCATCTAAATTAGTTGAATTAACTACGATAAGCGAATCTAAAGTTGGAGGAATAGTATCAACAAACCCTGTTCCGATAATACTAAAATTATCATAAAAGAAAAGTGTGGAACGAGTAGCAGTATAAAAGGAATAAACGCCAAAATAATTGGAAGAAATGTGTGTATTATCGAGCACAGCTCCTTCTAACACATAACTAGTTCCTCCGGTGGTGTCTGATAAAAGTTGCCAATTCCCAGCATTATCTCTGGTAACCTGAACAGCAACAGTAACTTGAGCAGTGTTTAACCTACCATTAATGCCGTCAATTATCATGGTTTCAGTAGAACCCGTTTGTCGGTATAAACTCACTTCGTCGGCAGTGTTTCCTAGTTTTACAAAATAACCGTTTAACGGATTTTTTAAGTTGGCTTGGTCGGAAACCAAATACACTTTTGCATAATTGGTAGAGGATGGATTAAAGTTGAGTTGAACATAAAACTCCCAAGTAGCATTATTAATGGCAGATGAAGGAGTAGAAAGGTAGGAAACATCAACTACTGCAGGTGCATTTAAGTGTAGTAAAAATGAGGCGTCCACTTCGTGATTGGCGTTATCTCCCGACCAGACTGGATTTACAGTAAAATCACCATCCGAAAAATTATCAACAAATTGAGAGAAACTGATTTGAGTAACCATCAAGAGGCTGAGTGCAACTATTCCTTTTTTTATCATGCGATAAATTTAGCTATTTTGTTGATATTGTAAGAATTTTATCGGCTTAAATTAATTTCGGTTTCTTGCTAAAGATGATTTTTTGACAAAATTAAATTTTACTTTTGGTAAAAATTATAAAGTAAATGAAAATTGCGATTGTAGGTGCTACTGGAATGGTTGGAAATGTAATGCTGAAAGTTTTAGCCGAACGAAAATTTCCAGTAACCCAATTAATTCCTGTTGCTTCCGAAAAATCTGTCGGGACAACAATTGATTTTAAGGGTAAAAAATATACCGTAATTGGTTTGCAAGAAGCAGTGAAACAGCGACCTGACATTGCTATTTTCTCGGCTGGAGGAAGCACCTCTTTAGAATGGGCTCCAAAATTTGCGGAGGTTGGGACAACAGTTATTGATAACTCTTCTGCTTGGCGAATGAATCCCAACAATAAGTTAATTGTTCCCGAAATTAATGCCAATAGTTTAACTGCTGAGGATAAAATAATTGCTAACCCTAATTGCTCTACCATTCAACTGGTGATGGTGCTAAATCCATTACACAAAAAATATAAAATTAAACGAATTATTGTTTCTACTTACCAATCTTTAACAGGAACTGGAGTGAAAGCTGTTCAACAATTTGAAAACGAACGGAACGGGGAAAAAGGGGAGATGGTTTATCCATATCCTATCGATAAAAACTGCTTGCCTCAATGTGATATTTTTGAAGAAAATGGTTACACTAAAGAGGAAATGAAATTGGTGAACGAACCTAAAAAAATTATGAATGACAACAGCCTCAAAATAACTGCTACTGCTGTTCGTGTTCCTGTTGTTGGAGGTCATTCTGAAGCGGTAAACATTGAATTTGAAAACGATTTTAACTTGGCAGAAGTTCGTCAACTGTTGCATGAAACTTCAGGGGTTATCCTACAAGACAATCCTGACACCAATACTTATCCAATGCCTTTGTATGCAGCCAATAAAGATGATGTTTTTGTGGGAAGAATACGAAGAGACGAATCTCAACCCAACACCTTAAATTGTTGGATAGTTGCCGATAATTTAAGAAAAGGAGCAGCCACCAATGCCATTCAAATTGCCGAATATTTAGTAAAAAAAGGATTGATAAAAACGGATTTGGTGGGTAAATAATTTTGACTAAATTCTAATTAGTACAGCAAATTACCAATTAGATTAGGATGTCATTCTGAACGATGTTTTATTCATCTCGATTTCTCGGGATGATAATAAAACGAAATGAAGAATCTAAAATAAATTAGAAAACTGATTGATAAGATTCTTCACTTCATTTTGTAGCCCCGAACACTCGGGACACAAAATATTGTTCAGAATGACAACAGAAGATCTATAAAAACGAAAACCAACGATTTGAAAACCATAACCAAAACAATTTGGGTATTATCATTAATTAGTTTGTTTACCGACACGGCAAGCGAAATGCTCTATCCCATAATGCCTATTTATTTAAAAACCATTGGTTTTTCTATTGTATTAATAGGTGTTTTAGAAGGTGTTGCCGAAGCAACTGCAGGATTAAGTAAAGGTTATTTTGGCAAACTTTCCGATGCTACTGGAAAACGTGTTCCTTTTGTTCAATTGGGATATGCGTTTAGTGCCATCTCCAAACCAATGATGGCTATTTTTGTTTTTCCACTCTGGATTTTCTTTGCTCGAACCATCGACCGTTTTGGAAAAGGACTACGAACAGGAGCAAGAGATGCCATTCTTTCTGATGAAGCAACACCTGAAACCAAGGGAAAAATTTTTGGCTTTCATCGCTCTATGGATACTTTTGGTGCTGTGCTGGGCCCTGCTCTCGCATTGCTCTATTTGTATTTTTATCCCAACGACTACATTACCCTTTTTTACATCGCTTTTGCTCCAGGAGTATTGGCAATTTTAGCTTCTTTTTTCCTTAAAGAAAAAAAAACAAAAACGGAAAAACCAATAAAAAAAACAACTTTTTTTTCCTTTGTCCACTATTGGAAAGAAAGTCCTGTTGCCTACCGAAAATTAGTTATCGGACTGTTGGCTTTTGCATTAATTAATAGCTCCGATGTGTTTCTATTACTTAAAGCAAAACAAGCTGGATTAAGTGATACAATGGTAATTGGTATTTATATTTTTTACAATTTAGTATATGCCTTAGCAGCTTTTCCAATTGGAATTAGTGCCGATAAAATTGGATTAAAAAAAATGTTTCTTATCGGACTTAGCCTCTTTGCCATCGTTTATTTTGGAATGAGTGTAACTTCCAATGCTTATTTGATAAGCGGATTCTTTTTGCTTTACGGCATTTATGCAGCCGCAACTGAAGGTGTCTCGAAAGCCTGGATTACTAATATTATTGATAAAAAAGATACTGCAACAGCCATCGGAACTTATGCTGGTTTTCAGAGCATTTGTACCCTATTGGCTAGCTCTTTGGCAGGTTTAATCTGGTTTCGGTTTGGAGCTTCTGCAACATTTTTGGTAACAGGTTTTTTTACGGTTTTAATTATGGGATATTTTATTTTTTCTTATAATTACATGCAATCAATCCAAAAATAAAACAATGGATTTTAAGTTAAGAAAATGGCGATTAACAGATATGGAAAGCTTAGTTAAGTATGCAAACAATCCTAATATTGCCAACAATTTAACCAATCAATTTCCACATCCTTACCGACTTGTTGAGGAGTATCCTCAAAAGCATAGTTAACTATGTTTACCCATTGACCATCGGCACCTACACTTAACTGCACCCATCCATAATAGTAATTGCTACTTTTAAACAAACGTAAGGCAACATACTTATTGCCTGCCTTACTCAAGGGTGTAAACTCTAAATGATGGTATAAGTGTGTTTTAAACGACACCCATGCTACACCAAAGTTATCTCCAAAATTCATAGCTTGTACTACATTTATAGTAGCTGCCGTTAACGATACTATTTCTGAATT
>PFUQ01000179.1 GCA_002790175.1 Flavobacteriales bacterium CG_4_9_14_3_um_filter_32_8 | reverse complement strand
CTCATCAAAATACTTAGCAATAACTTCATTTATTTTATTATTAATTTTTCAACTTTTTCAACTCCTGACATTTCAATTTTTAAAAAATAAATACCACTTGGCATTCCTTTAATATCATAATTAGTAACCGAAGAATATGTTTTTAACAACTTCCCAGTCGAGTTATAAAGCATTATTTTTGTCAACGATTGATTAGCGTTAACCGTAAAATAATCAGCAGCAGGGTTAGGGAAAATCTTTATATTGCTTTTAGAAGTAATTTCATTTATTTGAGATGATGTTTGTACTGTAATTATTCCTACCATTCCACTCCCTACATGAACATCACACTGGTAATCATAACTTCCAATCGTATTAAAAACAAAGGAATAAGTCCACAGAGAACTACTAGCTGCTCCATTTCCAAAAGAGGTAGGGTTAGTTGGATAAGTCGCTTGATTACCATTAACATTATGTACCCCAGAAATATTTTGCCACTCTACTGTATCTCCCTGAGTAATTGTTATACTTGATGGTGAAAAAGTCATTCCAGATGACGTAACAATAAATTTGTTTTGAGCACTCATAAAAGTGGCATAAAATAGAGCAAATGATAATATTAATGTTTTCATAAAATTGTTTTTATATGATTTATATCATCAAATATAATGATTATTTCTCAATTAAAAAAATTTAATCAAAAAAAAAGTTGTTGAAAAATTACTTTTATCTTAATTGATAATAACTACTTTTGTAGACTTAAAAAAACAACCTAATTATTATGGCAGAAGATAGATTTCAAGCTCCAGATTATTACCAGTTAGATGAGCTATTGACAGATGAACATAAATTAATAAGAGATACTGTTAGAGCATGGGTAAAAGCTAATGTTTCTCCAATTATTGAAGAGTATGCTCAACGAGCAGAATTTCCCAAACATTTAATTCCAGGTATAGCTGAAATTGGTGGTTTTGGACCATATATTCCTGTAGAATACGGTGGACCAGGTTTAGACCAAATTTCTTACGGATTAATAATGCAAGAATTAGAACGATGCGATTCTGGTTTGCGTTCAACCTCTTCTGTTCAAAGTTCATTGGTAATGTATCCTATTTGGAAATATGGAAATGAAGAACAACGACAAAAATACTTGCCAAAATTAGCGACAGGTGAAATGATGGGATGCTTTGGATTAACAGAACCAGACCATGGTTCTAATCCTGGTGGGATGGTTACCAACTTTAAAGATAAAGGTGACCATTATTTATTAAATGGAGCTAAAATGTGGATTACTAACGCTCCTATTGCTGATATTGCAGTAGTTTGGGCTAAAAATGAAGCAGGTAGAATTCATGGTTTGTTGGTGGAAAGAGGGATGGAAGGATTTACCACGCCTGAAACTCATAATAAATGGTCGTTAAGAGCTTCCATTACAGGTGAGTTGGTTTTTGATAATGTAAAAATTCCGAAAGAAAATTTATTACCCAACAAATCAGGATTAGGAGCACCACTAGGTTGTTTAGATTCTGCTCGTTATGGAATTGCTTGGGGTGCAATTGGTGCTGCAATGGATTGTTACGATTCTGCTTTAAGATACACCAAAGAAAGAATTCAATTTGGCGTTCCTATTGCTTCTTTTCAACTCACCCAAAAAAAATTAGCCGAAATGATTACAGAAATTACTAAAGCACAATTGCTAACTTGGCGTTTGGGTGTTTTACGTAATGAAGGAAGAGCAACTTCTGCTCAAATATCTATGGCAAAAAGAAACAACGTGAACATGGCTTTAACCATTGCAAGAGAAGCCAGACAAATGCATGGGGCTATGGGAATTACTGGTGAATATTCCATTATGCGACACATGGCTAATTTAGAATCTGTTGTTACTTATGAAGGAACGCATGATATTCATTTATTAATTACTGGAATGGATGTAACTGGAATTTCTGCTTTTTCTAATGATGGAAGTCAGTTTTAGAAGACGGAATACTGAGATTGAATACTGAACGCTAAAACATCATATAATCCTCAGGATTAATTGGAATTCCATTGTACCACAACTCAAAATGCAAATGAGGTCCTGTTGATAATTCACCAGAATTACCTATGATGGCAATCACTTCTCCTGCTTTCACATGGTCTCCTACTTTTTTATGAAGTACAGAATTATGCTTGTAAATAGAAATAATATTATCGGCATGTTGTAGTTGGATAACATAACCCGTTTCTGAAGTCCATTCTGCAAAAATAACGGTGCCATCTAAAGTCGCTTTTATCGCTTCATTTTTAGGGGCAACCACATCAATACCAAAATGTTGCTTTTTAAAATTAAAACGATTGGTAACCATTCCTTTTAGGGGTTGAAGAAAAATGAAACTGCTAATATTACCAGGGGTACTTCCTGCCTTACTAAACAAATTGTATTTTTCTTCGGTTTCTATCGTGTTCCTTAATAGTGAATCTTCCTCAATAGGATTATTGATAATCATTTTATAATTAACAGTGGAATCAACAAAAGCTTTATCATCCAATTTAATTGGCTTTCCTTGTATGATTTGTTTAATGTTGTCAATGTAAAGATTGTTGTGTGCTAGCGCCAATTCAATAGAATCACTTTTTAAAAAATTTTCAACCCCCTGTTTCCTTACATTAACATTGGCATAACCAGGAATAAACTCCCGAAGTGGAGTAAAAGCAATAAGCACGATAACCAAAGAAATCAATACCAATGAACTAATTCCTACCACAACAAATACATTTAATTGAGAAAGTTTAAATGAAACTTTCTCCTCAAATGTATCATCATTTAAAATCACTAAACGATACTTGTGCTTTAAACGTTGAAATTTTTTCGGTTTTTTACTAAAATAGCTCATAATTATTGCCACAAATATACCTAAACCCAATTTAATGTAGCAATTTACAAATGCTAATAATTCTTAATAAAAATTTACCATAAAGTAGATATTAAGTATTTTAGCAGATTATATAATAATCTAACTATATTATAGTTTAATTAGCTCTTTAATTGCATTTTGAATAAGAAAATAAATATACTATTAATTGTACTAATTGCTGTTGGGCTTTTAGGCTGCTCTAGAAAAAAGAATGGTTTTACAAGAAGAGCATACCACAACACCACTGCACGATACAATGGTTTTTTTAATGCTAGAGAAATAAAAAAAGCCAATGTTCAACGAATTTATGAAGAACATAAAGATGACTTTTCGGAAATTATTCCACTTTTCGTTTATCCAGATGAAGCTCAGTCTAAGGCGATGTATCCAGATATGGACAAGATTATCAAAAAAACATCGACTGTTATCGATCGGCATTCTATGTTTATTAAAAATGAAGAACACAATCGTTGGATAGATGATAGTTACATGTTAATGGGACAAGCTCGCTTCTACAAACAAGAGTACTTTGTTGGTGAAGAAGTTTTTGAATACATTGCCAAAGCATACAATAAAGAAGATGTTAAATATGAGGCATTAATTTGGTTGGCAAGAACTTATATTGTATTAGATAAATTAAATAAAGCAGAATCATACTTAACACTGATTGAGCAAGATGGTGTTCCTAAAAAATACAGTAGTGAATTTAATGCCCTTTATGCGAATTTTTACATTAAAAAACACAATTATGATGATGCAATTACTAAGCTTTCTAGATCATTAGAAACAACAAAAAAAAGAGAGGCTAAAAGAAGATACACTTACGTACTTGCTCAATTATGGTTAAAGAAAAAAGAATATAGCAAGGCCTCCGAATTATTTACTGAGGTGATCAAATTAAAACCAAAATACGACATGATGTTTAATGCTAAAATTAGCAGAGCATTATCATTTGACACCAACGGTGGCGACCAAAAAAGTATTAAAAAAATGTTATCGAGGATGGTTAAAGATGGAAAAAATGCTGAATTTTTAGATCAAATCTATTACGCTTTAGCAGACATCGCATTTAAAGAAAAAAACGAACCTTTAGGTATTGAATATTTACAGAAATCTGCTGCATTAAGTGTATCCAACAATAAACAAAAAGCTTTATCTTACTTAAGACTTGGTGAATTGTTTTATGAAAAACCACTATATGTTCAAGCACAAGCTTATTACGATAGTTGTTTAACTGTATTGCCACAAGAATATCCAACCTATGAAACAATTTACGAAAGAAGTAAAGCATTAACTCATTTGGTAGAAAACATTTTAATTGTACAACAAGAAGACAGTTTACAACTGCTAGCCAAAGACGAAAAATACAGAAACAAAATTATTGACAAGCTGGTTCAAGAAGCAATTGACGAAGAAAATAGTAAAAAAGCAGATTTGGCGAACAGCGAAAACTTTAATTTTTTAGACAATAATAATGCGAATACTAATGTGCCAAATTCTGGAAAATGGTATTTCTACAATCAAACCACGTTGGGATTTGGGTTTACTGAATTTAAGAAAATTTGGGGAACTAGAAAATTAGAAGATAATTGGAGAAGAAGCAACAAAGAAACCGTAGCTTCTTTTGATGAGGATAATCTTTCTGAAAAAATTGATTCTTCCAATACTGACAGCTTGGGAGCTAAAATAAATGAAAAAACAAGCCCAGAATATTACCTTCAATTTATTCCATTAACTTCAGAAAAGATGAATACTTCTCACCATAAAATTATTGAAGCTTTATACAGTATTGGTAATATTTATCGTGAAGATTTTGAAGATTATAAACTTTCAACCATCGCTTTTGAAAATCTTATTGAACGTTACGACACTTGTAAATACAAACTTCCATCATGGTATAATTTATATCGAATAAGCTTGGTTACCAACAATGATCCTATGAAAGAGAAGTATAAGAATTTAATCTTAAATAACTATCCCGAAAGTGAATATGCCAGAATAATTCAAGATCCTACTTATAATAAAGTTACCCGAGAAAATAGAAAACGAGTGGATAATTATTATAGTATAGTTTATGATTTATACAGTGACCATGAATATGAAAATGTTTTGATTCGTTGTGAAAAAGCAAAATCAATTTTCGCTGATAATCATTTACAAGATCGTTTCGATTTTTTAGCAGCTATGGCAATTGGACATATTAACACGTTAGATACTTTTAAACTTGCTTTAGAAGATATTGTAGTAAAATATCCACAATCTGAAGTGAGTGTTGAGGCAAAACGAATATTAGAAATGATTAAAAATGGTATTAAAATAGAACCAAAAACTTCAAATGCAATACCTTATAATCATGTTTTTGACACCGAATATAGTTTTATCGCTATAATACCTACAACAGACAATAAAACCAATCAGTATAAAGTTGACATTTCTAATTTTAACACAAAATACTATAGCGACAAAAATTTTGAAGTTAGCAATATTTTTATTGACCCCTTAAATCAGATAATAATCGTGAAAAAATTAAAAGATTACAATGCTGCCATTGATTATTATAAATCTTTTATATTAAATGATGACAACCTACAAGATTTGAATCAGAAAAAGTATCAGTACATCCTAATAACTCAAGAAAATTTTGTTTTATTTTATCAGAATAAAGATATTAAAGGGTACATTAGTTTTTTTGAGAAAAATTTTGCACCTGCACTTTAATCGATTAATTTATTACATTTGATGTAATTTTTACATTAACACAATATGTTTATTAAAAAATCTTCTAAAATGGCAAAAAATAACGTAGCAGAAACTCCTGAAATAAACATCATTCAGAAAGGAACAAAAATTAATGGCGACATTACTTGTTTTGGAGATATTAGAATTGATGGGACAGTTGTTGGAACGTTGGTTTCAGAAGGAAAAGTTGTTATTGGAACAAGTGGAGTAATAGATGGTAAAGTTACTTGTAAAAACGCTGACATTTCTGGTATCATCAAAGCAAAATTAGTTGTTAAAGAACTTTTACAATTAAGAGCAACAGCAAATATCGAAAGCGATATCAACACCAACAAGCTTTCTATAGAGCCAGGAGCTAACTTTACGGGCTCCTGCAATATGGGATCTGTTGTAAAAGAAATTAAAAATGACAAACGACAAGAAGTCTTCGAAGAAGCCCAAACCGCTTAAGAACTTCGCCCGATTTTCTGGAATTGCCGCTCAAATGGGAATTACCATTTTTTTAGGAGCTTATCTTGGAAAATGGTTAGATCATCAATATCCAAGCACTAAAAACTGGTTTACCATAGGATTAACAATTCTTAGTGTTTGTCTTTCACTTTTTGTAGTGCTACGACAGTTGAAAAGTAATGAAGAAGAATAAGTATATAAAACCAATACAACAATTTTTCTTCATACTTACCCCCTCATTAATATGTATATTAGCACTTCATCTAATAACTTTAAACTACGTTTCTTCCCCTATTTTTGAAAATAAAATTATTCTTTCCTATTTGATTAATTATTTTCTTGCGTTAGCAATTTTTATTCTATTAATTACACTAAAAGAAAAATATGCCGAAACATTGGGCTTTATTTTTTTTGGAGGAAGTACTCTAAAAGTTATCATCTTTTTGATTTTTCTATACCCGACCTATAAGCTAGATGGTGATATTACAAAGTTAGAATTTACCTCATTTTTTATCCCCTATGCATTTTGTTTAATTATTGAAGTGATGTCTCTCCTAAAAATTCTGAATAAATAGATAAAAAACATTCTGCAAAAAGCTGTTAAAAAATAGATAGAATTAATGTAAAAAATGTTTTCGCTATTTAATATAAATACTTACGTTTGCAGCGAATTTTAAAGCACCTTTTTAGATAGCGTAATATGCGAGTGAAAATTTTAGTAAAAACATTATCATTGTTGCTTTTAATAAGTCCAATCGTACTATTTGCACAACATGAAAATGAAAATAAAATTGATGAAAAAGAAATAATTTCTGAAGAACTATCGGAGGAAGCCACTAAAAGTTTTGAAAGAAAAGAATACATCAACCATCACTTAAAAGATGCCTATGATTTTACAATATGGCATGAAAAAGGCATAGAATTTCCTTTACCAGTAATATTATGGGATAACGGACTACAAGTTTTTTCGTCTTCAAAATTTCATCATGGTGAAGCAGTAGCAATATCTAATGGTAATTTTTATAAATTATTTCATAATAAAATTTATAAAACAGATGAACTAGGAACAATCAATTTAGATGAACATCAACATGCAACCAACACAAAACCATTAGATTTTTCAATTACAAAAAACGTATTTACCATCTTATTAATCTCAATATTTATCTTTTTCCTTTTCATGAGATTTGCAAAAACTTACCAAAATAACTTAGTGCCAAAAAAAGGCGGTAAATTTTTTGAACCATTAATTCTATTTGTTAGAGATGAAATAGCTATTCCTAATATTGGTAAAAAACATTATAAAAAATACATGAGCTATTTATTAACCATCTTCTTTTTTATTTGGTTCTTAAACTTAGCAGGTATGACTCCGCTTGGAATTGGCGTTACCAATAACATTGCAGTAACATTTGCTTTAGCCATGTTTACTTTTTTTATTACCCAATTTACCTCCAATAAAAATTATTGGAAACATATTTTTTGGATGCCAGGCGTTCCTGTTCCTATGAAATTTATTTTAGCTCCAATCGAATTATTAGGAGTTTTTATTAAACCTTTTGCATTAATGATTCGATTGTATGCAAACATGACTGCAGGTCATATTGTTTTAATGAGTTTAATTGGTCTATTGTATGTTTTTACAAATTGGTTTGCCAAAGGAGCATTTCTTGGGTTAACTTTGTTTTTATCTATCATAGAACTATTAGTTGCCTTTTTACAGGCATACATATTTACCATGTTAACAGCACTTTATTTTGGAGGAGCAGTTGCAGAACACGATGAACATTAAAAAGTAATTTATTAACTATTAAATTTTATATTATGGAAATTCCAGCAATTGTAGGAGCAGGATTGGTAGTAATCGGAGCAGGTATCGGTATCGGTAGAATAGGTGGTTCAGCAATGGACGCTATAGCTCGTCAACCAGAAGCAACTAACAAAATTCAAACAGCGATGTTGATTGCAGCAGCACTTATTGAAGGTATCGGATTTGCTGCATTATTTGCAGTTTAAACCAAACTTAAGATAGCTGTAACGGTTGGTTACAGCTATCTTTTTTAAAATTAGAAGATTTAAAAAATTATTATAGATTATGGAAAAATTATTAAATGATTTTTCGGTTGGATTATTTTTTTGGCAAACACTTTTATTTATTGTGTTGTTATTTTTACTTAGAAAATTTGCTTGGAAACCTATCTTAAATGCAGTTAACGAAAGAGAAGATTCTATTAAAGAAGCTTTAAATGCTGCCGAAGATGCAAAGCGAGAAATGGCTAAACTAAAATCCTCCAACGAAGACTTATTGAACCAAGCAAGGGCTGAAAGAGACGAAATGTTAAAAGAAGCACGAGGAATAAAAGATAACATTGTTGCCAATGCAAAAACTACTGCTAAAGTAGAGGCAGAAAAAATTGTTGCTGCAGCAAGAGAAAGTATTCAACACGAAAAAATGGCTGCAATCACTGAATTAAAAAATCAAGTAGCGGTTTTGTCTATCGAAATTGCTGAGAAGATTTTAAAAAACGAATTATCATCCGCTGATAAGCAAAAAACAATAATTGACAACATTGTGAAAGACATTCACTTAAACTAATCCTTAATGAGAGACATTAAAGTAGCATCACGATACGCCAAATCTCTTTTAGGAATTGCTTTAGAGCAAAACACGTTAGAGGCTGTATATCACGATATGCAACTGATAAATAATGTTTGTGCCCAAAATAAAGACTTAGTGTTATTGCTTCAAAGCCCCATTGTAAAACGAGATAAAAAAGAAGCTATTCTTACCGAAATTTTTGGTAAAAACATTTCCATTCTCTCCTATACATTTATATCCATCATCTTGGTTAAAAAAAGAGAAAGCCTTTTACCTGACATTGCCAATTCGTTTATTGATGTGTATAAAACACATAAAAAAATAACTTCAGCACTAGTTACCACTGCTATTCCACTATCGGAAGATCAAAAATTAAAAATCATAACTCTTGTTAAAAATCAAGGCAACGATACTATTGAATTAATTGAAAAAATAAATTCAGACCTTATTGGAGGAATGATTATTAAAATTGGCGACAAACAAGTTGATGAAAGTATTAGAAGAAAACTAACCAACCTTGAAATGGAGTTTGATAAAAATCCTTATGTAAAAGCAATATGAAATGTGAAATGTGAAATGTGAAAGATGAAATGTGAAATATGAAATGTGAAATGTGAAATGTGAAAGATGAAATGTGAAATGTGAAATGTGAAATGTGAAATGTGAAATATGAAATGTGAAATGTGAAATGTGAAATATGAAATGTGAAATATGAAATGTGAAATATGAAATGTGAAATATGAAATATGAAATGTGAAATGTGAAATGTGAAATGTGAAATGTGAAATGTGAAATGTGAAATGTGAAAGATGAAATGTGAAAGATGAAATGTGAAAGATGAAATGTGAAAGATGAAATGTGAAAGATGAAATGTGAAAGATG